>JAIVHN010000005.1 GCA_020201015.1 Spirochaeta sp.
CATTCTGAGTCTGGACCGGCGTATTCCGGACAACGTGGCGGACCTGCGTCGCGGTGTCTGGAACAAGGGGGAGTACTCCAAGGCTGAAGGGCTGTACGGCAAGACGCTGGGCATTATCGGTCTTGGGCGCATTGCGTGGGCGCTGGTGGAAAGGGCGCAGGCTTTCGGCATGAAGACCGTGGCTTGGAGCCGCTCGCTTTTGGCGGCTGGGGCTGCAGGAGATGCTGCCCGGGCAGCGGCGGAAGCAGCTGGTATTGCGGTGCTCGACTCGCCGGAGTCGGTTGCTGCTGCCGCAGATGTAGTCAGCCTTCACGTGGCCTCAACCGCCGAGACTCACGGCATAGCTGGCGCGGAGTTCTTCAAAGCTATGAAGCCGGGAGCCTATTTCATTAATACCTCCCGAGCAGAAACCGTGGACGAGCAGGCCTTGCGGCAAGCGGTAGCGGAGAAGGGTATTCGAGTTGCGGTGGATGTCTTTGACGGTGAGCCTGCAGGCAAAGACGGTGAGGTGCAGAGCGATCTTTTCGCGCTGCCAAGTGTTTACGGAACGCACCACATAGGCGCCTCTACCGAGCAGGCGCAGGACGCCGTGGCCGACGAGGTTGTACGGGTCATAACCGGTTATATGAGTACCGGCAATGTGGCCAATGCGGTCAACCGCATGGAGAAAACCCCGGCCAGGTATCTGGTCTCGGTGCATCACCGCAACCGCGTGGGTGTGCTTGCCGCGGTTCTCCAGATTATCAAGCAACACGGCATTAACGTGGACGGCATGGAGAATGTACTCTTCCAGGGTGGAGAGGGTGCCTGCGCCAACATTCAGATAGAGACGGCACTCTCACCGGAAGGCCTGAAAGCAGTCACCTCGGCCCATGACGATATCTTCTCTGCAACCATGCACGAGATTCCCTGAGCTTGCTGATGGCGGGACCGAACTATCGTCGGTCCCGCATCGTTGCTAAGCCGTCAAGGATCAGCTTAAGCCCCGTGGCAAACTCATCACCAAAATTGTAGTTAGGTTGGAGCACATGTTCGCGGGCTAACTCTACCAGGTGCGGGTATTCGTCTGGTGCCATGTGCGACAGGATGGATTGGGCCAGATCGGCCGCCTCATCTCCGGTGCTGAACGGGACGCTGAGTTCCTGTAACACAAATCCGTAGATGAAACTATCAAGCAGCGCAAAGGCGTGGGCAGCCTGTGGCACCGTGAACCCGGCCGCCCGCAGCGTTCCCAGTACGGCATTGTGATGCTCCAGGGTTGCAGGGCCGGGATGAGCGCGCGACTCAATCAGACCAAGCGCCCATCTATGGTGAAGCATGACTTGGCGCATTGCCTGCGAACGCCGGACCATTTCCAAGTACCAGTCTTGCCCAGGAACGGGAGGCTTGAACTCTTGGAATATCTGCTCAACCATCTCGTCCAGTAACTCGTCCTTATTCTTTATGTGATGGTACAGCGACATTGCCTCCACACCGAGTTCCGACGCAAGCCGGCGCATGGAGAGGGAGTTGAGTCCGTGCTCATCCGCAAATTGCACCGCGGTGCGCAGAATGTGGCGTGAGTCCAGTGGGATTCGGCAATTTCTCATGTAGCAACCTCTATACGCGAGAAATCTTACACCGTAAGGCTTGCGTCGATCTACCCGTACAGTGTATGGTTTTATTGGCGTGTGCCTTACAGCGTAAGGCGCGTCCAGGAGGGATGCTTAGATGAAGGCATTTGTGTGTGAAAAGTACGGACCTCCGGGGGTCCTTCAGCTGCGAGAGCTTCCCACACCGGTACCACGCGCGAACGAAGTGCTTATTCGGGTGCGGGCTGCTACAGTGACCTCGGGCGATAGGCGGGTCCGGGCCTTTGACCTTCCGGCTGGAATGAGGTCGGTGGGGCGTCTGTTTCTAGGTTGGCACGGCCCCCGGAAGCCGGTGCTCGGCACCGAGCTTGCCGGGGATGTGACGGCAGTCGGGAAGGATGTCTCACGCTTCTCGGTTGGTGATAGGGTATTTGCCTTTCCAGGAGCCGGAATGGGCGCCTACGCCGAGTACCGGTGCATGCCCGAGGCCGGGGCTGTCGCGGCGATTCCGGAAGGACTCAGCTACGAGGAAGCGGCCACACTGTCGTTTGGCGGAGCGACCGCCCTGGACTTCTTCCGCAAGGCTGGATTGCGCGCTGGGGAGAAGGTCTTGATCATTGGCGCATCCGGTGGCGTTGGCAGCGCGGCAGTGCAGCTTGCACGACACCTTGGTGCACGGGTGACCGGGGTCTGCAGTGGTGCAAATCGGGAACTCGTACGGTCCCTTGGGGCCGATTCGGTGATTGATTACACGAGGCAAAATCCCGGGGTCGGGGGCGATCGCTACGACGTGATCATGGACACCGTCGGCACGACCCAAGCCGGTGCCGGAGCTACGCCTCGCGGTGGCACAAAGCCTCCACAGGACCTGTTGGAGCTTCTGAATCCGGGCGGCCGATTGCTGCTTGTAGCGGCTGGTCTTGCAGAGATGCTTCGACTCCCCGTCGCGGCCCGTTGGCGCGGCAAGCGCGTGATTGCGGGGCCCGCGGATGAACGACCGGAGTACTTGCATCAACTTGCCGACCTTGTCCGCGCTGGCGCTTACACGGTGTTTATTGATCGGCGATATCGTTTTGAGGACATCGCCAAGGCGCATGGCTATGTCGATACTGGCAGGAAACGGGGAAACGTCGTCCTTTTGGTGGATACGGCGGCCAGCACATCGGCCCATGACGGTGTCCTCCCAGCTACATGACATCCCTGACACATGTCATGTCCACGTTGTGACAATGTGTATCTGTTCGAGTGGGGCTTTCATTTGTACACTTGCAGATAGAACGAAACGTGGAGGTTTCTTATGGCTGGAAAGCTACTCAAACGCCTTGGTATAGGCTTTGCAATACTTGCTGCCGTGCTTCTTATGCTTGGAGCCGGTGGGTATCTCTATCTGCGTAACAGTGAGTGGTGGGTTGCGGTCACGCTGTTTCATGACGACTACCGTGCCGAGAACTTCCGTACCATGCATGAACTCTTTCCCTCGGCCCCGGTGCATGCCGGAGCGGAGGTCTGGCACTGGTCACGTGACGAGCGCCCCTTACCGGAGCGCTACCTCTTTGAGGGTGAGGAGCGGTCCGTACAGGAGTTCCTGACACGAACCGAAACAACCGGACTCCTGGTGGCTCATGACGGTACGATTCTGCACGAGTCCTACATGCAGGGCTATGATCAGTCGTCGCTCATAACAAGCTTTTCTATGGCCAAGACCTTTGCCTCGGTCTTGGTGGGACTGGCCATAGCGGATGGCTACATCGACTCAGTTCATGATCCAATCACCGCCTATGTCCCCGAACTCCGTGGAGGTCCCTATGACGGGATATCAATACATCATGTCTTGACGATGTCCTCGGGTGTGGCCTTTGACGAGGACTATGAGAACTTCATGTCCGACGTCATGTGGCTACCCATTCGCATTTTCGGATTCGGCGAGCCCATAGACCAGATTCTCAACGAGCTTGAGCGGGAGCGTGAGGCGGGGAGTTACAACAACTACGTGAGCAGTGACAGCTTGGTGCTGAGCCTCTTGATCTCACGGGCAACCGGAGGCCCGGTGACTGAGTATCTTGAGCAGCGGCTCTGGCGGCCAGCTGGCATGGAGTACAACGCCTACTGGAACACTGACAGACACGGCAATGCCCTTACCCACGCCTTTCTCAGTGCCAGCTTGCAGGACTTTGCACGGCTTGGCCGGCTCTACCTTAACGAGGGCCGCCGAGATGGTGAGGAGATAGTGCCTGAAACTTGGGTCGCAGAGTCGCTGTACCGGGACTGGGAGGCGGAACCGCATCTTGCCCCGGGCGACAATCCAGACTCCTTCTGGGAGTTGGGCTTTGGCTACAAATGGTGGATCCCGGAAGATCCGGAAGGTGACTTCCTGGCGATTGGTATCTGGGGACAGTACATCTATGTCCACCCACGCTACAACATCGTCATTGCGAAGACCGCAACAGACTATTACTTCGACGAAAATGATTATGAGAACATTGCCTTCTTCCGAGCCGTTGCACGCGAGTTGGCGGAAGAATGACGCGGCCAAGTTCAATGGAACGTATAGGAGACCTGTTCCATGCGACCACGCCAGTAGGACAGACGGCCGGTAGGGAGGATCCAACCGACATCGCCGTCCATCGGCACAAGCATGCCATCCTGCTGGCGGTAGTTCGTGAAGCGGCCGTCCCACGGCGTGGGTTCAGTTACACCGCCAACGGCACGGTCACGCTCCTCGGCGTAGACCCGCTCAATCAAGTTGTCTGAACCAAAGATAAAGCGCAGGGTTACCGTTGTTTCACCGTCGCTCAGGGTCGCGTCGGCGGAGTGATTGTCCACCGCGCTCCAGGTGACTCCCTGTCCGGGCAGCAGCGCCGTTGGATACCACGCTGTCTCGGCGAGGTACCGCATGAGTTCGCCCCGGGCAATTTCCGGCGTATCTCGGATATCAACCATAGGCACAAGGCCCCATAGTGTCACGTAAAGAATACCGCTGCCGTCCACATAGGCGTCATGAACATGAGCATTCATACCGGGTAGAACCTTGACTCGGCCGTCCCAGACAAAACTCGGACGCTGGGTGCGCACCCGCTGGGTTGAGCGAAAGGGCCGCCACCGTTCGCCGGTCTCGTCCATATTGAAGGTTCCGGAATGCTCAATGTGAACTGCGGCAACCATACGCTGCCCGGGTGTAAGCACCGTTTCAAGGTATCGCTGAACTGGATCCGGCAAGGTGGAGAGGGCCGCGGGGTCGTACGTGCTCACTTCAGCGGGACGAACTTCGGCTTCTTGGCGGCGGTGTAGGGCCGCCGTCTCATTCTGCCACCTCCGGTTTCCTACTGCCATCATGATGCCGACAGTTACAACCACAACCACTACCAGCACCGTGAGTACAACTCCGGCAACAACGATAACTGTGCGAACGCCCATAGTCTCAAGCCCCCGTATCGGAAGGTACCGTCACACCCTGTGCGGAATTGGGCCGGAGTTCCTTAACCCCGAGGCCACGTGCGGGTGGGTCACAGCTCCATCCGCAACCGGATCATGTCGCGGCAGGGTATGCCGTTCTCCTCAATCGGCTCCTCATAATTACGGACAAAGAAGTCTAGATCGATCCCGACAATTCGAAAGCCGCACTTCTGATAGAGCGCGAGCTGTCCAATTCCGGCGTTGCCGGTACCGACCTCAAGTGTTCGGGCTCCACCGGAGCGCGCACGCCGTACGCACTCCTGAATGAGGCCTTTGGCAATGCCCTGCCCGCGCCGGTCAGGACGGACGGCGATGTTCGCAAGTTCGGCCCGGTCATCCCCTATCCACGCGAGTACAAACTCGCCCACAAGCAGACCCTCATCATACATCCCAACGCAGACTCCCCGCGCAAGCCAGTTGTTGACCATTTTACGGGAAGGGTCGGCATCGAGGAGCAGTTCCCACGGGTAGTTGTTTTCATCAAGTATTTCAAAACTCATGACTGCCTACCATCGACCGGTCAGGAAGTCGCATTTGGTTAAATCCACGTTCTATGTTCTCACTTTGTATCTGGATGAGTTGTACCCAGTCAATACGTAGTTCAATTTTTTTGACCACCATCAGGATTTCCCGTAGTCTGTGCTCTCTCTTGCGATGGATCGATGGAAGTAACTCCGCGAAAGAAATCTATCCAGATCAATCTTCCCAAAGTACTCCTGCAGGCCCTGAGTTTTTTCTCGTTGTATGAGGCTTTCCAGTGCTGTCTTAATGAGTTCCGTCTTGGTCTTTATGTGTGTTAGCTCCATCGCCTCCTCAACTAGTTCACGTGTAAGGTCAAGTGTCGTTCTCATAGCAACCTCGTATGCATGAAATATCATTCATTATATGCATTAACAAGGTATTTCATATGCATTCGAGTTCTTGTGTATATAAAGTTGACGAATACAGTTAGGTATACGACAATAGCAGGATGGAAAATGCATATACCCCGGATTTTCAATGGACAAAGGGCTCTCTTGTAGGATCAATGGACGCCTACAGGGAGATGTACGAGCGCAGCATAGCCGACCCTTCCGCCTTCTGGGCCGAACAGGCGCGCGAGCTGCTGAGCTGGGAGCACGACTTCCACACCGTTGCTGACAACGACATGGAGGCCGGCTCCTTTGCGTGGTTTCTTGGTGGGCGACTGAATGCCGCCTACAACTGTGTTGACCGCCACGTGGCAACCCGGGGTGAGCAGGTGGCAATTCTCTGGGAGGGCGACAAGCCCGAGGAGGTGCGTCGCATTACCTACCGCGAACTTCAGCGAGAGGTATCGCGCCTTGCCAACGTCCTGGTGCGTTATGGCGTACGGAAGGGTGACCGCGTAGCCATCTACCTACCTATGATACCGGAGGCCGCCTTTGCCATGCTGGCTTGCGCCCGGCTCGGCGTTGTTCACACCGTTGTTTTTGCTGGCTTCAGCGCAGAAGCGCTGCGCGACCGCATCCTGGACTCCAACGCAGTGGCAGTGATCACTGCCGATGAGGGGCTGCGTGGCGGCAAGCTGATTCCGCTCAAACGCACTGTCGATGAAGCGATCATGGCAACCCCGAGCGTCCGCAACGTCTTTGTCACCAAGCGCACCGGGACCAAGGTTCCGTTCTTTGCACCTCGCGATGTAGATCTCGACGAGGCAATGGCCGCCCAACGGCCCTACTGCCCGGTTGAGCCCATGGACGCCGAGGACATTCTCTTTCTGCTCTACACATCAGGCAGCACCGGAAGACCCAAGGGCATTGCCCACACCACCGCTGGCTACCTGCTCTATACCGCCCTGACCCACCGCTACGTGTTTGACTATCGCGATGGAGACGTGTTTGCCTGCGTCGCGGATGTCGGGTGGATTACCGGCCACAGCTATGTCGTGTACGGGCCGCTCCTCAACGGCGCGACAACCTTCATGTTTGAGTCGACCCCGGTATATCCGGATCCAGGTCGATACTGGGACATGGTGCAGCGGCACCAGATTACACAGTTCTACACCGCACCGACGGCCCTGCGCGCGGTGGCTCGGGAGGGCGACGACTGGGTCAAGAAGTACGACCGCTCCAGCCTCAGAATTCTCGGAACCGTCGGAGAGCCGATTAATCCTAATACCTGGGAGTGGTACTATAACGTTGTTGGTGAAAAGCGCTGTGCAATTGTAGACACTTGGTGGCAGACCGAGACGGGCGGCATCATGATCACACCTCTCCCGGGTGCCACTCCAACCAAGCCGGGCTCGGCCACCTTTCCATTTTTTGGCATTGTACCGGTACTCCTTGACGAACAGGGCGGGGAAATAGAAGGAAACGATGTCGCAGGTTTGCTGGCCATTAAACATCCCTGGCCGAGCATTGTCAGGACGATACAGGACGACCATCCTCGATTCCTCCAGACCTATCTCAGCCCGTACAAAGGCTACTACTTCACCGGTGACGGCTGCCGACGAGACGAGGACGGCTATTACTGGATTACCGGTCGCGTGGATGATGTTATCAACGTGAGCGGGCACCGCATGGGCACCGCCGAGGTCGAGTCGGCGCTGGTTAACCACCCTGCCTGCGCCGAGGCAGCAGTAGTAGGGTTCCCGCATGAGATTAAGGGGCAAGGGATTTTTGCGTACGTGGTCATCACCGAAGGCTGGGAGCATAGCGTCGAACTCGTTGGCGAACTCCGAGGCGAGGTACGCCGCCGCATTGGACCCATTGCAGCACCGGACCATATCCTCATTGCAGAAGGCTTGCCCAAAACGCGCTCCGGCAAAATCATGCGCCGGATTCTCCGCAAGATTGCCGAGCGCCAACCGGATGCAGTGGGAGATGTCTCAACGCTGGCTGACCCGAGCGTGGTAGATGCCCTCGTGCAGGCGCGCATGGCGCTTCCCGACGACTGCCTCACCCTCGCCGGCTGCTTTGATTGAGGGCATGCATGAACGAGTCGAAAATATCTGTCTATGTCACGATAACCCGCTTCACGGGACTGGGGCGACATGTGCATGTAGAGATGCGTGAAGAGGTGGCGCCACACGGCGACGGAGAGTTGCGGGTCATGAGCTTCACGAACCGGGAGCGGGCGCTCGAATGGGTGCGCTACACCTTTGCTCAGACCTTTAACAACGCGACGCACGAACTGGTATTTGCCGAACCAAAAACGCGCCAATGGTTCTATCCCGAAGGGGACTAACGGCGCTCGACATATTGCATATTGCGGTGGCCTGCGACTCATCTGCGTAACAGATGCGGAGCGTTCTGGTAACCGCAGGGCGCTTTGAGATAGAGAATACTGTGTACAAGGTAACGACCGTATATAACATGCGCGGCCGCTCACTTCGCGCCGATTTCGAGCAGATTTCGAGCAGATACAAGAGAACACGCTTCGTGAGGTCAACCATCGGGTTAAAAACCATCTGAACAGCCTTCAGTCAATGCTTTATCTTCAGTTGTTCGAGTCCGAGGGTGACAGCAAGATTGTGAGCATTCTCACCAACAGCATCAACAGAATTAAGTACATGAGTCGGCTGTACGATAGCTTGCAGAATGTTTTGTCAGTAACGAGTATCAGTCTCCCTTGATGTAGAAGATCTCCAGCTTACCGTTGAGCACGGTGTGTCTCTTGGCATCATCCTAAATGAGCTTGCAACAAACAGTCTCAAGCATGCAATTCCCCAGGGCGGCTCTGGAGCGATATCGATATCGGTGCATAGCACTGGTACCTACATCGAAGCAAGAGTCAGCGACTCCGGCCCGGGAGTGCCCGCCGACTACCTTGATCAAACGCGTGAGAGCATTGGGATGCAAATTATTAGCGCCATTGTAGGCCAACATAGTGGCGATTTTTTCTTGAGGATCCGGAGCGCTCACTGTTTGTTGTGCACTTACCCCGTATAAGTAAATAATTAGTTAATTTCTTATTGATATCTACTTATCTCTGTGTTATAGTAAAGGCAGAGTTAATTACTCAGATTAACAACACAAAAGGAGTGTACGTTATGAGAAAAGCAATCTTTATTGCTGCAGCTATTACATTGATCTTTACCGGTGGTGCCGGGCAGCTATTTGCCGGTGGGGGCCAAGAGGAAGCGGGTTCCGCGTTTGCACCTAACCAGAGCGCAGATGCGTATATCTACATTCACGGCGGGTATATCGGCATAGTGACGGCACGTACCGACGCAGAGGGCGCGGTCAGCGTTGAGCTCGACGAAGCCTTCTTGCCCCACACACTGGCAGCTGTGGACATGGAAGCAGATGAGTGGAATGAAGACAACACCGCATGGTACATCGTTCGTGGTGGTCAGAACTACGTAGCAAAATACGTTGAGTACAACGGTACGACCTATGTGGGCACAACGGTTGGGGAATCAGTGACCTACGTTGCGGCAGACGATGAGGGTGAACCGGTCGGCGGCCAGGACCTTGAACTGCTGATCCTTCGCGGGCAGGACTCAATGGCCCAGTATGTCGACAGCATTCAGAACGGCGGGTTCGGCATCATGACCGAGTTCGGCGGCACGGTAGAACCTGTAACGACCACAAGCTACGGACAGGTTACCAAGCGCGGTTCGGAGTACTGGAACTTTGGACTTGGCTGGCAGGGTAATATCGACGCAATGGAGGAGTTCATTGCCGAAAACGGATGGGACTACAACCTTGACACTATGTCCCGTGCGGCAGAAGAGGACGAGGATGGCAACCAATACTGGTCTGTTGCAGATGCGGTAACCGGTGCCACCCTCACGGATTTCAAAGACTACTTCATTAACGTTCAGATGGCAATTGCACAGCTTGAGCGCAACTAGTTTGAACGGCTTCAATTAGCCATACACGGCGTGCAGCATACTATGCTGCACGCCTTAAATCTTTAATTGGTGAGCCGGAAGTGCCGCAAGTATGCTGCTCACCGCGCGGCGGTCCGGTTGCGGCATGTACAGAGATGTAGTAACTTCCTGCAGCTCCAAGTCAAAGGTGTCTCCGCGGCGGTGCATTGTGAATCGGCCGCGACAACTGGGGCACACCGTGTCGCCACCGTCGCCAGCGTCCTCCGGAGGAGCAATAACTGGACCACAAACCGGGCAGTCCAGCATTAGATGTTCGTCCGAAGCGTGGCCAAGGACGTGCAAAAGCGAACCTTTCTTGAAGAGACTGTTCATGGCTTCAGCAACGGACGGATCAAACTGTTGTCCCGCCTCCTGGGTGACGATCGCCAATGCCTGCTCACCGGTCATCCCTGCTCGGTACGGCCGCGTGCTCGTCATCGCATCAAAAGCATCCGCGACTCCGAGTATTCGGCCAATCACGGTGAGCGACGCCCCGCGTTGCCGGGTGGGATACCCCCCGCCATCGTAGCGCTCGTGGTGTTCTAAAATTGCCTCACGAACAACAGGAACCAAAGGGTGCTCACCAAGGGCGGCGAGACCGGCCTCCGGATGCTGGTGCATGAGGGCAAACTCGTTATCTGTCAACGGCCCCATCTTGTTAAGCACCGTGTCGGATATGCCAACCTTACCCAGGTCGTGCACAAGTCCGCCCAGGCGCACAACGAATACATCGTCTTTGTCCAGTCCCAACTCTTCGGCCAGCAGTTTTCCATATTGGCTGACCCGCCATGCGTGGCCGCCGGTATAGGCATCCCGCGCCTCTACAAACGATGCCATTGTCAGTAGCGACTCAAGTACTGCGCGTTCAATTTTTACTGTCATAGATCTCTAAGCATAGCACATCCGGGCGGGTTGTGACCTCCCTCTTTGATGGTGCGGCGCCTGGAATTCGAACTGGGCCACGGCGGACGTCTTGGTGACGAACCAGTAATCTACTCGGACCTAAACGGATTCGATACTGCACTCGAGCAGGTCGCATCGATCGTGGTTACCCTTCAGTAGCCTCCGGAATCATCTCGCTCCTCCGACGCTTGAGCTGGCGTTTTGTATCGCCCGAGCGTTCGGGCGAACAATAGAGGATGTCTTCTCGTTCGACAAAGACTTAAAAGGCGGCGCCGCGAGAAAAGCGTCGCCAAGCTCGACGAATATAAGAACAGAACGACGATCATGCCCGGCATGACCGACGACCGGTTTTGCAGTTTTGCAATATCTTGAAAAACACGTATGTACGTGTTACTATGTTACGTATTATGTAATTGCGCATCAAGGAGGGCATTATGCGAAATATCACGCTTTCGTTTCCGGATGACGTCATTAAGCGGGGTAAGGCGTATGCCCACCGTCGGGGTATCTCACTTAACGCGCTCGTGCGCGACGCGCTGCGACGGGAGATTGAGCAGGAGGAGCAGGATGCCACCGGTGTACTCCTCGATGTAATAGCGTCCACCGGAGGCCGGTCCGCCGGGTGGCGGTGGAGTCGGGATGAGCTCTACGACCGCTAAATCGTTTATCGACACCAACGTCCTGGTGTATGCTGGCGACAACGACACGCCAGCCAAACAGCATGTTGCCCGCACGCTCATCGCAGAGCAGAGTGGGCGGGCGGTCGTCTCGACGCAAGTGCTCCAGGAATACTACGTCGCGGCGACGCGACAGCTTGGTGTCGCGCCCTTGCAAGCAAAAGAGGTCATCAACGCCGCGATGGCCGCCTTTGAGACGGTCGTCGTTACGCCGGAGATCATCAATCGCGCCGTGGACGGTTCGATCCTGTGGCAGGTATCGTTTTGGGACGCCCTCATTCTCGCCTCTGCCGAGGATGCAGCATGTACGGTGGTCTTCTCCGAGGATCTTAATTCCGGGCAGCGATACGGCGGGGTTCGCGTTGAGAATCCGTTTGACGTCGCGTCACTTTCGAACGGTCCTTCGGGCCGAGATGGTTGAGCTGGGCCACGCCTGTGATACGGGCCGAAACCTGGATAAGTACTACCGCTCCGTTGTCGCGCTTATCCGGTACGGCTATCGCGAGCACTTTGTCTGGACAATCAACCGCTAATCGATGCATCTGTCACCACTTCCGCAAACCCTGGTCAGTCCTTCACGCTCCAAGAAAACGTACGATTTCCCCGGCTGCGTCGGCCGGTCCATCGGCCTCATCCTGAATCGTTTTCAGACGCAGCATATTCGCCTTCATGTCTGAATCGGAGAGGAGCCGTTCCAGCGCGCGACCCAGAGACCGCGCGTTCAGGTCCCACTTCGAAAGCATCACACCCGCGCCCTGCCGCGTGACAAGCGAGATATTGCCGGTCTGCTCCAGTTGCATTGGAATGCCGACCAGGGGAGTACCGGAGTGAATTGCGGTCTGCACCGTGCCAGCTCCGCCGTGGGTGATAGCTATGTCGGCCAGGGGGTTTGCCAGGTGGGCCGGAGCGTGCGGAGTGAGCAGGACGCGTTCTGAAGCGGTTTTGCCGAGCTCCGGCAGGATCGTGGTAGTCACGATCAGCGACTGGACGTTGAGCTCGTTGACAATCCCGATAACCTCCCGGAGGATCTCGGGTGAACCGGAGACTCCCATTGCGCAGTAGAGTTTGGGCCGGGGAGTATCGAAATGGTTGGCGATAGGAGCCGGAACCCCACCGGGCAACCGCGCGAAGCACGGCCCCCCATAGCGATAGACCGGCGGCTTGTGGAAGAAGCGCGGGTCGCGCGGCGTGTAGGTGTGCATTTCCTCGGGCGGAATGCCGAGAATAGCGGGAGCATCCATGACGACGGTCAGATCGCCGGCCATGAGATCGAGGGTGCTCTTCCACTGAGGTAGCTGCAGTTGTGCGGCCAGTTGGTTGAACGGTGCAAGCCATATCTTCGCCCGCGGCATCCACCAGTTGACCAGCCAGTTCAGTGGCACGTGTCGCGCCGCCCCAAACAGGGACGGTTGAAAGACGCCCATCTTCCTTTCGAAGAACGGCGCGGTAAACGTCCCCGGTTGCTGAACGATTATGGGGATACCCGCCAGTGGGGCAGACAGATACGACGGCAGATTCCAGCCGATCAGGACGGCATCGGCGCCTACCTGACGAAAGGCATCCGCTTCTGCCAGAACGTACGCCTGCAGTTCGTCGAAGGAGAAGAAACTCTCTCGAAATGGATTACCCGTGTCGCCGCGGTTGAAGGCCATATAGTCTGCAGCACGTTCCGGCGACATGTGCGGCTCGACGGTCGTAACCGTGAATCCGGCTTCGGTGGCGACGTCCTCGTACGTCCCGCCGTGGCTGAAGAACTCGACGTCATGCCCAAGTGTCGTCAAAGCTTTGCCGATTTCGACGAGGCGGGAAACCTCAGAGAGATAATAGAAGTGCGGGAAACAGAGGATCTTCATGTAGTTCTTACTTTACACCCTGTCGGTCTGCGCCTCCAGCTCCCAGAGCGTCTCGATCGTTCGCTCACACCATTGCGACTGCATCTCCGCCGCGGCGATGCAGTCGCAATGGTTGTGCCGATGAGCGCCTGGGCGGGGGCGGGGATCTCCTCCGAGGTGGCGTCGGCGGTAAACTCGCGAAGCTACGCTTCACTTTTTGGAAGGATGGCAAAACGCCGCATCTCGCGCCGCGTCGATCACGTCGGCAATTCCCCGGGGTGCCAAAACCGTCAGTGGTACCGGGGACAGCGGGTCTTTTGTAGCTACATGGACGCGCACGAGCGATTCATACCCCATAGGTAGCACGGAAATACCTCTTGCTGGCACGCACCATTCGTCGGGCGACGTCTCGATTCGAAGTTCTTCTGGACGTGCTGCGAGAATTACCTCGCCGGGGTTGTCGGAGACGTACTGAGCAAGCGACTGAGGAAGTGGTAGAGTAAATCCGTCCCGGGTGAGACCGGTGGCGGTAAGCTGTATAGTGAGTTCGTTAATTGGCGTCTGTCCGATAAACCGGGCAACAAAAAGGTCAGATGGCGTATCAAATACCACCTCGGGATGCTCATTCTGCTGTATCCGTCCGTTGTTCATGACTCCCGTCTTGGAGGAAAGCGTGAGGGCTTCCATCTGGTCATGAGTGACGTACATGAACGTTTTAGATGTCTCCTCATGGATCTGCTTCAGCTCTACACGCATCTCGAGGCGCAGTTTGGCGTCGAGGTTAGACAAGGGTTCGTCCATAAGTAAAATGCGGGCATCGGTAACTAATTCTCGGGCCAGAGCAACACGCTGCTGCTGTCCACCGGACAGCTCGTTTGGGTAGCGATCAGCAAGATGTTCGATTTGCAGCCTCTTGAGGACTCGTGTAATTTGCTCCTGCTGCATACTTTTCGGAATCTTCCGTGATTCCAGTCCAAACGACACGTTCCGGCCAACGGTCATATGCGGCCACAAGGCATAATCCTGAAATACCATGCCGATCTTTCGTTCGGCCGGTGGAACAAACACGCCCGTTGCGGAGTCAAACACTACCTGATCGCCAATAGTAATGCGGCCTTCATCCGGCATGGTAAGTCCGGCAATCATACGCATAGTTGTCGTTTTGCCACAGCCGGAGGGGCCGAGGAGACTAAAGAACTCGCCTTCCCCGATTTCGAGATTAAGGTCCTGCACCGCAACATTGGATCCGAATCGTTTCGTCAGGTTTTTAGTTGTAATATGCGCCATAGTAGTTCCTCGCTATGCTATATCAGACTGCGTTACGAATCGGGTTGGTGCCGGTAAGCTTCTGGGCAATTACCGTAGATACAATGACCATGAGTACGAGCACGACGCCAATGGCGTCGGCAAATTGCCGCTGGCCGAGCTCGAGATAGCCGATCGTAAGCGGCGCCAGAAGCATCGTGCGGGGCGTGACCAAAAGAATCACCAGATTGAGGTCTTTGACTGTGGATACAAAAGTCAGAATGAAGCCGCCGACGAATCCCCGCTTGGTGAGAGGAAGCAGTATCCTGCGGAGGCGACGACCAAAGCGAGCGCCATGAAGCTCTGCACTCTCCTCTAAACTCGGGCCCACTTGCATCATCGAGGATATCCCCATCCTACCGGCAAAGGGTAGGCGGTTGACCATGGCCGCGAGAATCAGAATAAAAAATGTCCCGTACAAAGCTGGTATCGGACCTCGGGGTTGAGCAAACATCGTAAGATATATCGACCCAAAGGCGATTCCCGGAATCACAAACGGAATGAAGGAAACTACCTCGAGCATCCGAGAGATCGGTCGGGGCCTCAGTTTCGTAACGGCGTACCCAATAAGCATCCCGATAAACGCGGTACCGATTCCTACGATCACACCCAGACTCATCGTGTTACGCGCCGCAGACAATACTCGCGGCTCCACCAGGATACCTCGAAACCCTTCCCGGCCTTCACCAATCCAGTAGCGGAGAGTGAGGTCGGAAAAAGAAAAGCTCCCCAGTGAGCTTTGTACGCTTTGCATAACCAGGAAGAAGACCGGGACGGCCGCGAAGGCACCAAAGATCAAAGCTACAACTAATCCCAGGGGTTTTCGGAGCTGGCCCAGCGAGACTACCCGAGTGGATACGCCTTTTCCGCCAACCGTGGTGAACTGCCTGCGCCGCCCCAGAATACGAGAGTTGACTAGAATAGCGAGACCCGAGACTACAATCAGGACGATCGTGAGAACGAAAACATCCCCGAACCGCCCAATGTTCGCTGCGCGATATAGCGACGTTGCCAGCACTCGATATCCCACCGGAATGCCGAGCAACGATGGCACGCCAAACGTGCCGAGACCGTCGGCAAAGGTGAGGATAAACGCCGATCCCACCGCCGGCAGGATGATCGGGAGCGTGACGGTACGCAGCAACTTAGTGCCACGGACGCCGTGAAGAATCGCTGCCTCTTCGAGGGACGCGTCGACCCCAACCAGGGCAGCGGATACAAGGATATAACTATACGCGAAGTAGTTAATTGCCAGGACTACGATCATTGGAACGGGACCGTACGACAACCACTCCGGTGGAGCCACACTGAAAACACCCTGGTAGAAACCCATGTGCCCAACTCCAACCTCCGTACTCCCAAACACGGTGGTCCACGCAAGTGCCAACGTCCACGACGGCATGATATACGGCAAGATCGCTACGAAACTGATGAAACGTTTGTATGCGATATCGGTCTTCACCATGATCCAAGCAAGAAAAATCCCGATAGCCATCGCAATCAGCGTAAACGAGCCGCTCACCACAAGCGTGTTCATCAACGGCTCATAGAGTAACTGCTGGCTGGCGCGTCCCGGGGCGAACATCCGATTCCAGTAGTACAGGGTTCCTTCACCGGCGGCATCTGCGCCTACTCGCGCGGCCTCCCCCGTTTGAACCTGGAAACTAGAGATAATCATTTCTCCCACAGGGCCAAGAATGAGATATCCGAATACGATGAGACTGATCCAGCCGATCAGCATGGCCGGATTGGAGAAATAGGTCGAGAGCTTTCGCGACGTGTGTAGTAGCTTCGTGTTCATGTGGGACCCGTAGAAACTATCTGAAACAACCGTATTCGTCGGGGTGCCCCACGGACATACGTCCGCGAAGCACCCAAACCTGTCGTTGGATATCTATTCGTTGAGCTGCCAGAAATCAATTACGGCGTCAGTGACGCCTACCGCTTCCTGGAGATCTGTATCAATGAGAATGTTGAAGTCACTGAGTTTCAGATCCGCCAGCGGACCGGAGGCGACAACTTCAGGATCTACTGGGAAGTCTGCTCCCCACCAGGGAGTACCGCCCTCTTGGGATGTAAGGTAGCGAATGATTAGTTTCGCCTGATTTGGGCTGTCGCTGTACGACACCATTGAAATCGGCCGAGAGGACGTTACCGTTGGCGCTACCTGGGTATCCAGAAAGAAATCGTAATCGCCGTCAACCACATTTCGGTAAACCGACTGCGTACCCATACCCACCATTTTTTCCCCACGATTCTGTGCGGCGGTGATCGCCTCTGCCACATCCGTGTGACTCGGTACAACGCGAGCACTGTTCTCCAGCATGCGGAGGATCCACTCGTATCCGGCGTTTTCTGTTGTCAGTTCAATTGGTTCGCCGAAGTAATCCTCGTACAATTCTTCCATAAGATCCGGATTGGTCACGAATCCCACCATGATGTCGGCCACCGTGGATGAATCCAGCGGGCTGCGCCACACGACGCGGTTGTTCCATTCCTCCGTTGTGAGCTCCCAGATATTTTCGTACGGTACCGTGTCGTCATCCGGATCACCGCTCGAATAGTACCACGTCCCGACGCTCCAGCGGTGGATCAGTGTGGGAGTCATATCCCGCTCTGATAGTCGCGCTTCCAAGTCCCGCGGCGCATAATGTACAACAGCATCACGTTCAACCATAAGCTGGGTGTAGTACTGGGGAGTTGCTCCGCCGAGAACTACATCAGCCTCGAACACCTCAGCATCATATTCGCGCTGCAAGCGCTCGAGAATCTCCGACGTGCTGATATTCAATACTTCCACCTCGAGACCGTACATTTCGTTGAACTCATCGATCGGATCAAAAGCGCGGCTGGTGTTGGAATAGATCGTCGCTGGCGGTTCCTGTTGCGCAGCATTAAGGATCATATCCCAGTCTTCTTGCTCCGGCTGATACGGTCCAACCTGGGCATCTTGCATCCACTGGTCAAACTGCTCATCCTGTCCAGCTTGCTCCGGCGTACCGGCCGCCCATGTCGTTATTGGCAGACTCACAATAATAGTAAGCGCCATGATTATGCGCATGTTCTTCATAACATACCTCCTGACACCAACCGTTAGCAACTGGTGTTAGAATTGTGTGCGAGTTGTGTCAGTATACGATTAAATCCAAGAGGGAGGCGTCTGAAGACGGAATAAGCCTAAAAATCATGGCCGCTTCGATAACTCGGGCGGGTTGTGACCTCCCTTGTACTCCTTCGACCCGCTCTTCTCTCCGTCAAATAAATCGATGACTAACATATCTCTGACCTTAATTTAACAATACCCCCTGATACTGGCGCAAAAGCAATTGGTTTCTTTTGCAGGAACCAAAAAGCAATTTCTACAAGGAGTAGACTATGAATCGTAAACAAATCTATCAACTCGGAATGGCCGCGTTGATCCTTCTGATTCCCGTCGTGGCATCGGCCCAGGTAACGGTGGATCCCGCCCTGCCGAGTTACAGCCCCGTTCAGGGTGTATCGGGCAGCATCAAGAGTGTTGGTTCCGACACCATGAACAACACGATGACGCTCTGGGCAGAAGGCTATCTTGGAATGTACCCCAACGTTCGGATTGAAATTGAAGGAAAAGGTTCAAGCACTGCACCTCCCGCCCTCATTTCTGGAACGTCGCAGTTCGGACCAATGAGTCGCGCAATGAAAAGTGCTGAAATCGATCAGTTTCAGAGCCGTTACGGGTATCCACCTACTGCTCTTCCGGCAGCTATCGACATGCTCGCAGTGTATGTACACAAAGATAACCCGATCGCACGGACCGGTCTGAGCCTTCAGCAGGTTGACGCGATCTTCTCTACAAACCGCCGCGGTGGGCATCCAACGGATATTCGCACGTGGGGTGATGTCGGTCTGACCGGCGAGTGGGCCGACAAGCCAATCAGCCTCTACGGTCGTAATTCCGCCTCCGGAACCTACGGGTACTTTAAAGACAACGCCCTGTTTAACGGTGACTACAAGCCTTCTGTGAAAGAGCAGCCCGGAAGTTCTTCTGTTGTCCAGGGTGTCGCGAGTGATCGTTACGCAATCGGATACAGTGGTATTGGTTACATCACGGCCGACGTTCGTGCGGTTCCCCTTGCCACCTCCGGCACCAATTACGTTGAGGCGATTGCCGACAACGCGTACACCGGTGAGTATCCTCTGGCACGGTTCCTGTACGTGTACGCAAACCATCGTCCCGGCAGTGAGATAGACCCCCTTCGCAGGGAATTTATCCGCTATATGTTCAGTAGTGAAGGTCAGCGAGATGTCGTACGTGACGGGTATTATCCCATTACCAATACGATTGCCCGAGAAGCGCTTGGAGACCTTGGTATTCGTTAAGACCCAGCATTGATCTGATGTCGAATCCTTCGGAGGCGATGAGCTGTCGCCTCCGAAGTTCGGTTCATTACTTTTTCGCGTATCAAGTCAAATTGTGAGGACACAAGTGGAACAGGGCAGTTTTACGGGTTATAAACGAGCACACAAAACCCGCACCTCCGTGATGGTAGGCGAAAAAGTAATGAGAGGGGTGATCACCGTTGGTGGAATCGGCGTTATCGCTGCGGTGTCCCTTGTATTCGTTTTTCTTGCTTCCGTCGTCATACCTCTTTTTCGCGGTACTTCATTTGAACCGGCAGCGGTCTATTCTCTCGACAGAAACGCTTCCAACGCACATACGTATATGGCCGTTGATGAGTTTATGATAGCGGGTCTCGTGTCCGACGACGACGGGCGGGGACTACGGCATATTCGTCTCGATTCCGGCGAAAACATCGGGTATTTCAATATTTTCGACCGCACTCCCTCAGCAGTGTCGTACACGCCTTCCGACGGCTGGCTTACCGCGGGGTTTGACGACGGCTCAACCGCTATTGGACAGGTTGTATTTGAAACCGATTTCTACGAACTCACCGACCCCCGAATGGCATCCCTTTCCGATCTTGAAGTCGGTGAGGTCGCGCTTTTTGAGGGAAATGTCGCGCAGCGGACCGATGTCGGACAGATACGGGTTCAGCGACCGGTCATCACAATGAGCGAACCCATATCTGCCGGTGGTTCATCGTCTATTGAGCTTATAGACAAGACGATAACGTCGTCGGGTCCAATAATTGCAACGGTTTCTGAAGATGGACGTCTGCGGGTCAATACTGTTTCGGAACGGCGGAACATCCTTACCGGGGTGGTGACGACGACCCTTTCAGGCGGCAAAATTGACCTAACCGACAACTTTGCTGTCCACCCGGATCCCGCCGCTGTTCTGGTTAACGCAATCGGTACTAACATATTCATGGTTTGGAAAGACGGTTATTATACGAGACTCGATGTCCGGGATCTGGAAAATATTGAAATTGTTGAGTCCGGTCAGCTGCTGGAAGACGATAGCGCGGCCGAGATTACCAAAGTTACCTTTCTTCTTGGACAGGGAACGTTGCTTGTTGGCGATAGTCTGGGGCGCGTTCGCACATGGTTTCTGGCCAGAACACCGGAAACAGAGACTCCTGATACGCTATCACTGGTCAACGCGGCCGAATTTGAGGGTCCAGTTGCCGTCACGTCGATCGCTTCATCGTCCCGCAAACGCCTCATTTCGGTAGGATATGCCGACGGAACGGTAGCGTCGTTCTATGTGACCTCGTCCGCTCTCCTTGGAAGGATGAACGTCTTTGATGGAAGCAGTGTTGAAGGCATAGTCATCGCACCCAAGAACGATGCTGTTATCGGGATATCCTTAAACACACTGGGCATCTTCTCCCTCAAGGCGTCACACCCCGAAGCGACGAGCAGTTCTATATTCGGTGAAATCTGGTATGAGGGTAACAGCGAACCCAAGCACAGCTGGCAGTCTTCCAGTGGTACGGATACGTTTGAGCCAAAATACGGGCTCGTGCCACTCATCTTCGGAACGCTGAAAGCTACTTTTTACTCTTTGCTGTTCGGAATTCCTATTGCTCTTCTGGCCGCCATCTATACCAGCGAGTTTCTTGATCCAAAGCTTCGCGGTAGAATAAAGCCGGCCGTAGAGATGATGGCAAGCCTTCCCAGCGTGGTTCTGGGTTTTCTTGCCGGATTGGTTTTTGCGCCGTTTGTCGAAAAC
>JAIVHN010000265.1 GCA_020201015.1 Spirochaeta sp.
CGACTAAGTCGTCTTGTGCAAACTGCGAGGGCGCAACATTCACGGAAATATAGAGCTGCTTGTAGCCCTCAGCGTGCCATTGAGCCAGACGCCTACAGCTGTTGTAGAGAATCCATTGCCCGATAAAACGGATATCGCCGGTCTCCTCGGCAATAGGAATAAACGCGCCCGGCCCGACTGAACCAAGGTCCGGAGGATTCCAGCGAATCAGGGCCTCGGAACCACAGATACGCCCCTCACGATCAACAAAGGGTTGATAGAGGATGCGGAACTGATCAAAGCCGGAGCGGACCGCCCTGGTGAGCATCTTCTCCACCAACATCTTACGCCGGTAACCGGACCCCAACTCCGACGTATATATGTACCACGGAGCGCGGGTGCGCACCGCCTCTTCAAGGGCGATATCGGCATTCCCAATGACCTCGGCACGGTCTGTTTGTCCGCTTTCGTACACCGCAATTCCAATATGACAGCCAAAGGAGATATCGTTGGCGGGGCCTTCGTGTCGCTCAGAAACTGCCTCAACTATCTCGGCCGCCCGCTCACGAAGAATTTCGGCATTCGAGCTTGCAATGAGCAGGAGGATAAACTCATCTACTCGGTCGGACTGGTACACATTACTTCCGGCAACGCTCATTAGTCGGCGGGTCGTTTGGAAGAGCAAAATCTTATTTCGATCACGCGTATTCTTCACCCGTTCATACGCCGCATCAAGCCGTAGAATTGCAACTCCAAATGCAGTATTGCTGCGCTGTATCAAACGCTCAAAGTCCCGATCAAAAATTCGTCGTATGGGAAGTCCGGTGTATGGATTCTGGTTGAGCAGGCTTTCAAGCTCCTGGTTCTTCTCTTCCAGAACTCGAAGTTGTTCGCGCAGGTCATTTATTACATTCTCCGCGGTGTTCGGTAATTCCGACAATTCCAGCTCCTGATGTGTAACGTCGTTAGTGCTCATCGTACAATTAGCGCCCCTCCACGAAAAATGGGACCTCCATATACTGAGAAACCAGCCTTCCGACATCTTCAAGTTCCTCGCGTACCGAACTCTCTTCAAGTCGATATCGTCGCTGTTCAGTTCCAACTGTGAGACGATACAGCTCTATGTCACGTTTGAGCATCTGTGCAGGGACCGTTCCTCGTTGTGTATCGGACCGAGTCGGTTCACCATCAGTCCTGGAGAGTTCAACACGTGAGAGCACCACTTCTTGGATGTCGTCAAAGGAAACAAACTCACGAGAGACCATGAAGAGGTAAACTCGGCGTTCGAATACCAAACCACCGTCGTTCTGCTCGAACACTTTACGGTTCTCCCATCCAGCCAGAATAATACAGACGCTCACCAGCGCAAAATACACTAAGGTGCTAAAGAAGTGATCTGCGGAGAAGTCCCGTTCGTAGTCAACAGTGACAAAGAATGCAATCAGCAGCACTACGGCAACTACGCCAAAAACAAGCCTACGAGTAGGATTGAGCGATAACACCAATGAGTTGTCATCTCGATGTCGCAAAACAAGACGTGTCTTTAGGGTTTGCATACGCCTCCTCCAACGCTTTGCAGTCATAACCTTACGTATATACCACGCCAAAGTATAGAAAAAAAACGGTGCAAAAATCGACACCTCATGCCCGACTTTCGAAAAAAGGACACAAATTGGCATCAAGCAAGCAAGAAACACATCTTTTACCGGTTTTTGTTGCACGAGAATACATTATAGGATACCATGGTGAGAATATTGTGACGCGAGGAACATTAAATGAACGAAAGCATTAATCGCAGTACCATATTGCGCCTTTCGCGTTATCTCAGGGTACTTCAAAAACTGAAATCACTCGGGTTCATTAAGGTCTTTTCCAACAACTTAGGCGACGCTATTGGAGTTACTCCGGCGGTTGTGCGAAAGGACTTTTCTCTCATCAATATACCGGGGAATAAACGCGGCGGTTACAACATTGACGTGTTGCTCTCGGAAATGACTAAGGTCCTTGGTAAAAACGAGATCGAGCGTGTTGTTGTTGTCGGCTGCGGAAACATTGGAAGTGCCCTCATGGAATACCGCGGCTTTGCTCGTGACGGCATTGAAATTGTAGCTGGCTTTGATATTGAACCCTCGAGTATACACTACTCCGGCAAAGTCCCGGTTCTTGCAATGAGCCGCTTAGAAGACTTTATTCAGGACCAAGGAATTCAAGTAGCCGTAATTGCGGTGACGGAGTCTGCAGCAGCCGAAGTCTTTGACCGCCTTATGGCAGCTGGGATTCGCGGTTTCCTGAACTTTACATCCGTAGAACTAAAATGCGTTGATAAGTGTGACGTAAATGACTGCGCTGTCCGCTGCACGGTGCACAACATCAATATCAGTGTTGAGCTTGAAAATCTATTTTACATGGTCAGCACGAGTAACCCTCCGTCAAGCTACCCCGATTCACGAAATCGAATTGTTCCTATGTCCGAATCGCGATACGGAACATAATCGCGATACGAAACATAGAAGGCGCCTCACCAATACGGCTCGTGGTATGTCTGCCTGAGAGAGTTACCCGACCTGCTCCGGCACGTGGAGAATGTCCCGAGCTTTGCTTCCGTTCTGCGGTCCCACAATTCCCAAGCGCTCCATCTCTTCAACCAAGCGCGCAGCTCGGTTGTAGCCTATTTTTAATCTACGCTGCAGATAGGATGCGGAGGCTTTATTTGCCCCAACAACAATGTTAATGGCCTTTTCAAGCAACGGATCTTCAAGCTCATCGTGATAGACATCGTCCTCATCTTCCTCTATGAAGATCTCGTCGTCAATGTATTCCGGCTCACCAAGCGTTTTCACATGCTCAACAACCCGCTCGACCTCATCCTCCGACAGGAATGCTCCCTGTATGCGGAACGGAAACGGGTCCCAGGCGGAGGTGAAAAGCATGTCACCCTTCCCAAGTAACTTTTCGGCGCCAACACTATCTATAATAATGCGTGAGTCCACCTTACTTGCCACCATGAAGGCAATGCGAGACGGAATATTCGCTTTAATAAGCCCGGTGATAACGTCTGTCGAGGGACGCTGTGTTGCCAGGACCAAGTGTATGCCAACGGCACGTGACATCGCCGCCAGACGCGCTAATGTTGACTCAAGCTCCTTGCCGGATGTTGCCATGAGGTCGGCAAACTCATCTACCACAACTACGATGTAGGGCAGCTTCTCTGTTGCAATCTCTCGCTTTCTCACCTTAGCGTTAAAGCTACGAATATCACGCACACCAAGCGAGTCAAGGAGGGCGTAGCGACGTTCCATCTCGTAGATGCACCACTGCAACGCCTGAAAAGCCCGCTTAGGATCTGTGATCACCGGTGTCAGCAGGTGCGGAATATCGTTGTAGAATTTGAGTTCAACGATTTTGGGATCAATAAGAATCAGCTTGACCTCATGTGGAGCTCTCCGGTACAAAACCGAACAGATTATCGAGTTCACACACACAGATTTACCACTCCCGGTCGCGCCGGCAATGAGAAGATGTGGTGTGCGCGCAAGATCTATGATTTGTGCATCACCCGGAATGTCCTTCCCAATGGCCAAAGGAATTGCCATGTCCGACTCGGTGAAGTTTTCTTCACGTAGTAGTTCGCCAAAGGACACGATGTTGCGTTTCTTGTTCGGTATCTCAATACCGACCGCATGTTTCCCTGGTATCGGGGCAACAATACGTACGCTTGAGGCGGCCAGACGTAAGGCAATGTTGTCGGCTAGATTGGTGATCTTTGCCAACTTGACGCCTGGAGCAGGCAACAATTCAAACATAGTGATGACAGGACCCTTTCTGATTCCGGTAACCTCAGCCTGTATCTGGAATTCTTCAAGGGTTACGCGCAATAATTCGGCGGCCTTGCGCGTCTCGTCGTCAATTTCCCAGTAGCCATCGTCCGAGTAGTGCTCAAGCAGTCCGTCGACCGGTACATTGTAGGGAAGGCGCTTTGCTCGAGCCGCAGGACGGCGCGAGCTCGACCGAGGGTCCGGCTTCTTCTCCTCCCAAACGTGCATCGCATTCATCGGTTGCTCATCCGGGTCAAGCTCGTCGATAAGCTCCGGTTCTAATTCTTCGTCAACACTAAGCTCATCGCCAATGGCATCTTGAATCACGGTAAAGCGGCGACCAAGCTCAGACTCGTGCCGACGAAACACAAACACTGGAGAGCTTTCGTCTCCGAAAGCTCTTCGTCGACCTCGTCCTCGTCCTCGTCCTCGATCTCATCAAGTTCTTCAACAAACTCGTCCTCGATCTCGATGTCATCCTCGTCCTCGATCTCGATGTCATCTTCGTCCTCGATCTCACCAAGTTCTTCAACAAACTCGTCCTCAATTTCTGCGGGCTCTTCGACCACCGACTTGCTCGTCATCGGCGGTGTAACCTGATTGCGCAGCAACTCCGCAATGCGCGGCCCCAAGAGAGCAGTGCCCACCTGAAGCGGCTGATGTCCGTCGTCAAAGTCAGAAAGCTCGTCCATGGCCGCTATCTCGTCTGTCTCGTCTGTCGCTTCTATGCCGCCTGTCTTTTCTGTTCCGTCCATCGCAACTCGCGACCGCACAAACCGCAGAATCAGCACCACAAGAACAATCGTCGCGAGCAGTGAAGTTATTGCTCCACCAAGAGGAGTAAGCGCATTAGCTACTACCCGCGGCGCAGCCGATGCTTGGGCGTTAGGATCCAGAAGCAGCCGCAGGCCGAGTGCGGAAGTGAGAAACGGCAACAGCGCCAAGTGTAAAGCAAAAACCGTCTTCATTCGCACCCGATTGAGAAGCAGTAGTCCGGCAGCCGTTGACAAGTACAGCGGGACAAAAACTCCGGCATAGTGAAAACTGAGAAATAGGAATCGCCCTGGTAGTGTTATCAGTGAAAACATAAAACCGACATCTGAGCCCATTCCAAGATGAAGGACAAATGAGAACAGAAGTACGGCTCCTGCCGCAAGGACGATTGAGGCAAGTACTAGATTGATGGATTGCTCTGCAGGTTTAGGCACACTCATGTACTGAGTATCGGAGAGTTTTCCCGGACGGGTTAGCGTGTCTGCAGGAGTTCCGCAAGCTCTTTGATCTCCGGAAAAATTACCTCAATTATCTCGGAAGCCGGGCGGGCATGGTACAACTCACCATAGTGCACCGCGGAGACAACTATCTTACGGACATAGTGCCGGGTCTCAAGGAATGGAACGGATTCATGGAAAAAGAAGTCCGAAGCAAACGGCCGGGCGTTCATCCAGGAGCGAACACGACCTTGCCCTGCATTATATGCGACCAACGCGTGCATAACGGTGGGGAAACGGCCTATAAGGCCGTTGAGATAGTAGGCTCCAATAGTTAGGTTAGTCTTAGGATCGCTGAGATCTGGATCTTGCAGGCGAAGTCGTGCGGCAACATCGGCTGCAGTAGCTGGCATTAATTGGCTCAGACCTACGGCTCCCGCGTGACTGACAATTGCGGACGCAAAATGACTTTCCTCGCGTAGCAGCGCATAGAATACATCGATATCGAGGTTCTGTATCTCTACAACCTCGTTCACCTCGTCCCAGAATAGATGTGGAAAGGCACGCTCTTCGCCACGAACATGTGGCTCGTAGTCCGGCTGAAAGCGCAGTCGAGTTGCCGCTCGTATGCTCTCAAGAAAGTACCCGTGCGCGGCAAGCGTCTCTGAGACCTGCACCAGAGTCTCGTGCCTAAGCCCCGCCGGATCCTGAAGTAGTGCGCTGTACGCCTCTTCAACTAGCTGGTAGCGAAGAAATCCGCGGACATATTTATCCCACGCACCGGCCGTCCCGCCTCTCAACATATCGTCTTTGTTCGCGGATATGTCGGCAGCGGAACTCAAGAACCGTCCAGGGTGCAAAATGGCACCAGACACAAGGCCATAGTGCCCTTGACTGAGAGAGTGAGCGTGCTCAAGCAGTTCACGAGCAAGTACTTGCCGATCACCGGTAGGTTGACCGGCAGGTCGAAAGTTCTCCTGCAGAGCCGCTACAGCAAGCACGAAGGCATACTGCGCTCGAACAGTTTCCAGTTCAGCGCCCTCCTTTTGAATGTTCTCAAGGCTCCGGTATATATTCCACACCGAATCCCAGTCCGACTCGGCCAAAAAACGAGGTAGCGAAACCGAAATAAGATCTGAAAAACGCTCGAGATCCATCACCTTGGGTGCTTGTTCTTCAACTACCATAAGCGCTCGCCGTGGGTCCCCCTCCAACGCGGTAGAAACCAGCAACAGCCGCAGCGCGTCGTCATCCGGCTGTAAGGCAACTGCCTCATTCAAACTATCTATCGCGGCTGGCGTATTACCTAAGGCGCGCAGCAAGCGCCCACGCCACGCATGGGCCACCGAACGCTCATGCTCATCAAGTTCCGACGCCAACTCGGCGAGATACAAGGCACCGTTCGTGAGTCGTCCAGCAGCAGCAAGAGTCGCCCCAATGTCCGATATAAGCGTTGGGTTTAAGGAAAGTCCATGAGAAGCTCCCGCAGCTACGCCGCTGGTGGCCTGGTTGCTCCTCATAACGGCCAAAGCTTGCGTATACGACTGCCATGCTTGCTCAGGGCGCCGTTCGGCCTGGTGAAACTTAGCGGCAAACAACGAGAACTCGTCTGCGCTAAAGTATGTCAGCAGCCGGGGCCGCGCAATTAGATATA
>JAIVHN010000183.1 GCA_020201015.1 Spirochaeta sp.
CCTCTGACTTGCTAATCATGTCATTGAGATTTGAGCTGATCAGTCGCCGAAATCGATCAAAGATCCCCACCAGCAAGCCTCCTTAAGACCGCGAAAAGCGCACAAAATGCAGTTTATTGCCTGTGCGCAGATTATTTTCCGCACGCAGATTATTTTCCATTATTTTTATAATTGGACGAGTACGATAGTGTTTTCTGTGTGTAAGAACCATGGCGTATGTTATCTTATCCTCTCCGGTGAGAGTACACCACCCGGAGTTAGTGACTACCCGAGAAAAACCTGTCCGGTATTATCAATTGCCAGAATTGTTTTACACTCAGAACAACGAAACCGCCCCGACTTTGTTGCCTTGAGTTTCTTGGAGCAGATTGGGCACTTGAAAATTTTGGGGAAAACGTCGGACTCGGTTGTAGCGTTGCCTTTGGAAAAAAACTCAACAGCTTCATCCAGAGTATCTTTGATGTTAAAGAACTGGGAGAATCCAAGCAACTGAAATACTTCATAAACCTTTGGCTGAATTTCCAAAAGCACCAAATCACCGCCGCGCGGCTTGAGTTGTTTAAGGAAAGCAGTAAAAGAGCCTATTCCGGTACTAGATACATAATTCAGTCCGCCACAATTGAAAACCAGCTTTGTGAAGCCACCTTCAATGGCACGGGCAACCCGCTTTTGAAAGAAATTCGAGTTATACGTATCAATGTACCCCGTAAGGTATAGAACGAGGCATCCATCAACCGAGTCGATTTTCTGAAGACGAATTTTAAGGCTTTCGTCTTTTTCCTCATCAAAACCCGGAACGATGTCGTTGTTATTCATGGCTTCCCTTCCAGCTTACCGTCGATTTATTCTTACATCCAATAGTGGTGCCCTTTAATGATATCACACCTGAATACGATTGCATGTATAGTAGTGGCCCAACTTTTCTTTGTCAAACTAGTAATCTGCTCATGGACGACGATCCCAGCCCTTATCTACCCGAATAGTTGCCCCATTTACTGCGGCGCCCGCCTGGGATAAAAGAAGTGCGGCAAGCGGGACAAGCTCTGTCGCCTTCATTAGTTTACTATCGGCCAAGATCCGTTGATAGTATAGCGTTTCGCTTTCACTTTGATACTCCGTTTCCACAGGCCCTGGGCACAGCACATTTACCGTAACACCTGAAGCGCCAAAACGAGCTGCTGC
Organism: Spirochaeta sp.; assembly: GCA_020201015.1. Lineage (GTDB taxonomy): Bacteria > Spirochaetota > Spirochaetia > DSM-27196 > SLAA01 > SLAA01. The sequence continues at coordinate 1,183 of JAIVHN010000183.1, forward strand.
CGAACGCGCCAGCGTTGCGAGGCCGCTTTTCGCAGCTGAGTAGGCGGCAATCTTACGAAAGGATTGAGGCAGATCGGTGTCGGTACCGCCAAAGAGGAGTATACGACCATAACCAGTACTGGCCATGCGGGGAGCAAAGGTGCTCACCAGCGCCCCAGGTAAGCCAAGATTGAGCATTGCCATTTTTTCCCAGTCCTCAGGGCTGGTTTCCTCAAGTCCAGCAAACAGAAAGGGGCCAAAAGCAACCACAAGGATATCGATGTTCTCATAGGTGGCGGCCCACCGAGCGGAATCACGCACGTCGTTGAGTTCTCGGAGTACCGTAGTTAGCCGTCCCCGATATCCGTCCAGTTCCGAGCGGAGCGCTAGCAGCTTGCCCTCGTCATGCCCGCCATGGATTACAAGATCTGCACCGGCAGCCGCAAGATACCGCGCAATCTCAGCTCCTATGCCCCCGGAGCCGCCCAGCACCAGAGCTTGAAGCCCTTGAAAGCTTTCAGCTGCCTTTTCCATGGTTCTCCCTTTTTTCTTGCGCGCACTCAGATTAACTTTCTTGAAAGATGCAGGCAATCCCCGTATCCTCCCTCAGTATGTACCAGTTAGCGTTTTATGTTCCGGAGGGCTATCTAGAGCCCGTAAAAGAAGCGGTATTTGCAGCCGGCGGGGGGAAGTACCAAGAATATGACATGTGTGCGTGGCAGACCTTGGGACGCGGGCAGTTCAGGCCTCTTGACGGTGCCGACCCGTTTATCGGTCGGCAGGGACAGCTTGAACACGAACCCGAGTACAAGGTAGAACTACTGGTCGTTGAAGATCAGGCACGTGAAGTCGTGGAAGCGCTCCTGCAAGCTCACCCTTATGAAGAGGTTGCGTACTCGCTCATGCGCATGTATTCAATCCCCAGCACCAACACCTCGGACACGAAGGGGCCTACGCGTCGCGGAGACAGGTTTGTCACCGCGACAACTTGCTTGCCTCTGAGTTCTTCCGGGTCGCCATACGGCCGCGTAATGCGTGCACTTGAGTTCTTAATGCCGAGCTCCGGGCCAAAGTCTATGCGAAGTTTGTAGGCGGGTTTATGCGCCTCCGGAAACTCACGCACCTCAAGTATGGTGCCGACCCGCATCTCAACAGCGTCAAACTGGGCCATATCAATCATGATCGCAGGCTATCACCCTAAACTAGTCCTCATCAACTAAAATCTTACCCGGATTCATGATATGATTTGGGTCGATGGCACGTTTAATGCGCCGCATAATATCCAGCTCCGCCTCGCCAAGCACCAGTTTCATGTACGGACTGCGTTTGTGTCCAATCCCGTGCTCACCACTGATAGTTCCTCCGAGACCGGCAGCCTTAACGTAAAGTTCCGACAACAACTTGGGAATAATTTCAAGCCAGTCCTCAACCGACATTGACTCCGGCTTGAGCGGGGTTGCATGAAGGTTTCCGTCACCGGCATGACCAAAGCATGGAATAGGAACGTCATAGCGCGTGCTAACATCCCGAATCTCGTCAAGCATCGCTGGAATAGTGGAAACCGGTACAGATATATCCTCTAAGGACTGATGCGGGGCAATCCGCATAAGGGCCCAAGGAACTTGTTTGCGCACCTTCCAGACATCCTCAAGGTGATCCTCGCTCTCGGCCTTTCGTATTCCGCTCACGCCATGCGCCGTTAGAATGCGCTCGGCCCGTTGCAACTCCGGCTCTAACTGCTCAAGAGTAGGCCCATCAACTTCAACTAAAATTGCGCCTCCGGGAGTAATCTCGACGTCACTCTTTGGAGCCGTCTTTTTAACCGACTCAATACAAAGCGAATCCATAAACTCAATTGAGGAGGGTTGCACCTCAGGATCGGCAAGCAACGCTGGCAGTACTTTGTTGAGGGTCTGAGGGGTCGGTAGAAATCCGAACAAAGCAAGTCGATGTTTTGGGCGCGGCAGCAACTTAATGTAGAGCTTGGTGAAAACCCCAAGTGTGCCTTCGCTCCCGGTGAAAAGACTAATGAGATCATAGCCGGTTACATCTTTTACCCGCTTGCCTCCCAGGTTCAGCGTCATACCTTCCGGTGTCACTACTTCTAGCCCCAGTACGTAACGGCCCGTGACACCATACTTGACCGCTCGCCCGCCGCCAGCGTTCTCAGCAACATTGCCTGCAAGGTGACATATTTCTTCGCTCATAGGATATCCGGCAAAAAACAGGTTGTGCTTTTTGAGTTCCCCATCCAGTTCTTTGGTGACTACGCCTGGTTCAACTACGGCAAACAGGTTATCTGTGTCTATCTCTATAATCCGATTCATGCGGTCCAGGGAGAGTACTATGCCGCCCACTGTCGGCACCGCACCTCCAGAAAGCCCGCTCCCACCTCCCCGGGGCGTCACCGGAAGCCGCAGTTCATTGGCAAGCTTCATAATTGCGGCCACTTCCTCGGTATTGCCAGGAAAAACTGCAACATCGGGCCTGTGAGCGTATTTTTCTTCGGTCACTTTGTCGTGAGAAAAGGCCTGAAGTGTCTTTTCGTCCACCTTGACGTGTTCTGCTCCGCATACCCCGCGTAGCTTCTCAAGCACCGTTTCATCAACTGCTGTGTATGACACCATATTCTCCTTCTGTTGGATAGCTGCCGCGTAAAGTATGAGTAATCCCGTCGACAACTGCGTTTATAATATGTCCCCTACCTGCATAGGTCAAACCTCGGAGGTGACGGTGTCGTCTATGGCGGCCACAGTAAAGCGACCTTGCATCCCGCGAACCCCTAACAGCTGCTCACTCCATGCCGAGACATCACGATATTGGCCACGCACCACGATGATTTTCATGAGCGTTGTATCGCTTACATGCACCTGTAGGTTAGACAGGATCTCAAGACTCCGATACTCGGTCGTCGGCACTGATGGGAGTCGCCGGCCAGCCGGGTACACCAAGGTAACAGTGCCCGCGACTCGACCTTCGGGCGTCCGCTCGACGTTTTCTCGTAGAGCATCTTGGACCAAGCGTCGCATTGCCTCGGATCGGTTGGCAAAACCTTTGGTTTCGGTATATCTGTCAAAGCGATCACGGAGCTCGGACTCCATAGAGACGCCAAATCGAACTAATTCCTGCATCCCCATCCCCTTTTTATGCTTTTAACCTGTATCATATATCGAAATATACGGTAAAGCCCGGAAACGGGTGGAACCGTGAACGGGCGCTGTAACACAATGAGACAGCGTTTCGCAATACGGAACAAACACCCCCAGAACTACATTTTTCTTGACAACAGCCTATGGTGCCCATAGCATGACGTTACTGAGGAGAACTGTCTGTCGCTTCCACAAAAAATAGTTCCGCAAAAAATAGTTCTTTTTTCAAACAGTTTGTTGGGTTTACTCTGCCGAGCAGTATTTTTAGACATCATAGATCAACCTAATGGATAAAAAAATAGCTTCTCGGATGAGTAAGCATATGTTACAATACCTATAATTTCAGTTCTAGGAGGAACAGCTTGAACATCATAGTACTAGTTAAGCAGGTTCCGGAGACCAGCAACGTAAAAATGGATCCGGAAACCGGTACGATGATTCGCGAGGGCCTTGAGACTATTATCAACCCTCTCGATCTTTACGCAATTGAGGCCGCACTACGCCTCAAAGAGCAACACGGCGGTAAAGTTACCGCAATATCAATGGGCCCACCCGCGGCAATGAAAGCGCTACGTGAGACCATGGCTATGGGAGTTGACGAGGCTGCATTGGTATCGGACCGCAAGTTTGGTGGCGCCGACACCTGGGCAACATCATACACCCTTGGGCAGGCTATTAAGGAAATGGGTGAGTTCGACATTATTATGGCTGGTGAGCGCGCAACCGACGGCGACACCGGACAGGTCGGTCCCGGACTTGGTGCGTGGTTAAATCTCCCGGTTGTCTCGTACGTGGCTCATATCAAGGAAGTCACCAAGGACAGCATCACCTGTGACCGTCTCATGGAAGAAGGCTACCAGGTTGTGAAAGCCCCTTTTCCCGTAGTCATAACGACTGTTAAGGAAATTGCAGAACCCAGACTACCGACTCTGCGCGGTAACAAGCGTGCACGCCAGACCGAAATTCCAGTGTATAGCACTGAGAACATGACAGTTGACGTGGGTTCGCTCGGACTTAAGGGATCTCCAACCAAGGTCGTCAAGATCGAGACGCCAAAAGTTACCCGTAGCGGTACTTTGCTGAAGGCAAACTCAGAAGAGACAATTGAATCCGCGGTTGATCAGCTCATTGAATGGCTGAAAGAACGCGAACTCGTATAAATAAGACAAAAGGAGGAATATCGTGAGCTATGTATGGACTCTAGGCGAGCAGTTTGAAGGCAAACTCCGCGGCGTTTCCTTCGAGCTTCTTGCGCGAGGTAAGAAACTCGCGGAAGAACTCGACACCAAAGTTTGCTCGTTAATTTTAGGGCATAATATTTCAGATGAAGATTTAGAGGAATTAATCCAACGTGGGGCCGATGAAGTCTACTTTGTCGACGATCCTCGCTTAGCAGACTTTCAAAACGAAACCTACTCAAACGTAATTTCGGACTTAATCAACCAGTATCATCCGCATATTGTGCTGGCTGCAGCTACCACTATTGGTCGTGTAGTAATGCCCTATGTTGCTATAAAGGTAAACACTGGTCTCACTGCAGACTGTACGCAGCTGGAAATACAACCGGAAACGAAACTGCTGCTGCAAACCCGGCCCGCTATTGGTGGTAACATCATGGCAACCATTAAGACCCCGGATCACATGCCACAAATGGCAACCGTGCGTCCAAAGTCAAGCCGCCCGCTTGATAAAGACCCAAGTCGGAGTGGTAAAATTCAGCGCATTGTACTCAAAGATGAACTTGTCGATACCCGCGCTAAGGTGATCGAATTCCGCACCGACGACGCAGGCTTTGTCAACATTGAAGAGGCAGACGTTGTTGTTGCTGGTGGAAAGGGCCTCAAGCAAGCTGCCAACGTGAAGCTCGTAGAAGATCTGGCCAAACAGCTTGACGGTGTTGTTGGTGCAAGTCGCCAGGCAATTGACCGTGGTTGGCTCAGCTACCCGCATCAGGTTGGTCTTTCCGGTAAGACCATCTCGGCTACATTGCTGTTAACTGCCGGTATCTCCGGCTCTATTCAGTACTTGGCCGGTATCAAGACCTGCGAAAACATTGTAGCTATCAATAACGACCCCGAAGCAAATATTTTCGGTGTCTCGGACTTTGGAATTGTAGGCGACCTTTTTGAGGTCTTGCCTCTACTCACTCAAAAGCTGGCGCAGGCCAAGAAATAAAGAAGGAGACTGCGAAGTGAAGTACAATAAAGTTACGAAACGTATCGTCGATGAACTCGTAGAGATCTGCGGTGCGAAGAATGTAACAACCGACGTAGAAAAAATGGAGGCCTACTCACACGACGAAACGTCGGAAGAGGAATATGGCCATATGCCCGACGCCGTTATCACCCCGACCACGGCTGAGCAAATTGCCCAGGTTGTGAAGCTTGCAAACCGTGAGCGAATTCCTGTAACCCCCCGAGGTGCCGGTAGCGGACTTTCCGGTGGGTGTATTCCTACCCTGGGTGGTATCTCTATTAGTATTGAGAAAATGAACAAGATACTCGAGATCGACACCGACAACATGGTTGTGGTGTGCGAGGCAGGTATTGTCACAAACGAGATCAATGAAAACTTGAAGGACAAGGGAATCTGGTTTGCCGGTTACCCAATGAGTCTTCAGACATGTTTTCTTGGTGGTAACATTGCCGAGAATGCCGGTGGTGGTAAAGCCGTAAAATACGGTGTAACAGGCCGCTACGTTCTTGGAATAGAGCTTGTTACTCCCCAGGGCGACATCGTTGAGCTTGGTGGAAAGCTTGCTAAAGACGTAACCGGTTACGACCTCAAGCAGTTGGTGGTCGGTAGCGAAGGAACCCTGGGTATTGTTACCAAGGCTACTATTAAGCTCACCGCTCTCCCAACCAAGATGTACGACCTTCTGGTACTGTACAAGACACCAAAAGATGCCATCGACGCGGTTGCTATGATGATGTCAAAGGGGCTCACCCCGACCAGTGCGGAGTTCATGGACGCGACAGCGGTCAAGGCTTCCTGTGAGTACCTTAACGAGTCCCTTCCTTATCAGGACTGTGGCGCTATGCTGCTGATCGAGATCGACGGTAACGATGCAGAGCAGGTAGAGTCCGAGGCCGAGGCAATTGGTGACATGCTTCTTGACGGAGGTTATGAGGGTGAAGGAGCAATAGAGGTCTACGTGGCCGACAACACTACTACCATGGAGCGTGTTTGGAGTGTTCGACGCAACATTGCTGAGGCGTTCAAGGTGCAGAGCCCCCAACAGAGCCTCGAAGACATTGTAATCCCTATCTCCAGGATTCCAGACATGATCCCTGAGCTCGACAAGATCTCAAAGAAGTACGACATCCAGATACCGTGTTACGGTCACGCCGGAGACGGCAACCTGCACGCAACCCTGGTTAAAAACCCTAAGCACACTATGGAGCAATGGCATGAGCTTGAGCCCAAGGCGCTTCAGGACATGTACGACGTTACCCATAAGCTGGGCGGAAAGATCAGTGGTGAGCACGGTATTGGTATCAAGCGCAAAAAGAACATGGCGTTACTCATGGACCCAACAGAGATGAAACTCTGCAAGGCTATTAAAAAAGCATGGGACCCAAATAACATCATGAATCCCGGTAAGATGTTTGACCTGGAAGAGGTTGAGAGCTAGAAGATAGCAAAGAATCGCATTGTATGAGGCGCCTCGCAAGAGGCGCCTCAGTTTTTTAGTGGCCCGGTCCGCCGGTATCACACGAAGGAGATCAAGACATGGCACGATTTCGAATTCCGTATTCCCGCAGGTTTTTAGATTTAGAGCTCCCCGATGATCAGGTAGCTGGCGTTATTGAGTCGGCCGCGCACCACTACACGGCAAAGGGTGATGAACAAACACTTGTTCGCCAGGCATTGGAAAACCCAATACAGTCGGAAAGAGTGAGCGAGATGGCAAAGGGCAAAAACAAGATTGTCATTATCACGAGCGATCATACGCGTCCGGTTCCGAGTAAGATCACCCTTCCAATTCTCCTTAAGGAAATCCGTAGCGGCAACCCCAATGCAGATATTACAATTCTTATCGCCACGGGCTTTCATCGCCTTACAACTGAGGCAGAAATGCTAGATAAGTTCGGTGAAGACATTGTTAAAAATGAGAAGCTGGTAAACCATGACTCTCGGGATGAGTCGCAGTTGGCACTCTGCGGCACACTGCCGTCCGGTGGTGAGCTATGGCTCAACAAACTTGCAGTTGAAGCTGATCTACTCATTGCCGAAGGTTTCATTGAGCCCCATTTCTTTGCCGGTTTTTCTGGCGGTCGGAAGTCGGTACTACCCGGCATAGCCAGCGCCACGACGGTGTTAGGCAATCATTGCGCATCGTTCATTATTCATCCGAACGCGAGAACCGGTATTCTTGACGGCAACCCCTTACACAAGGATATGCTATATGCCGCTGAACAAGCAAACCTCGCATTCATCCTCAATGTGGTGATTGATGCAGACAAAAAGATCATTCATGCCGTGGCTGGTGATAGTGTCGAAGCGCATGTGCAAGGTTGTGATTTCGTTGAGAAACTGGCAAGTTGTGAGCCGGTGCCAGCAGACATAGTAATTACCTCTAATGGTGGGTACCCGCTGGATCAGAACATCTACCAAACCGTCAAAGGTATGACTGCGGGTGAGGCGACTGCGAACGAGAAAGGCGTCATCATCATCTGTTCAGCTTGCAACGATGGGCACGGGGGAGAGTCTTTCTACAAGACATTCCTGAACGAGCCGTCAACGCAGGCTGTTATGGATGAAATCATGAAAACAGAAATGGACCGCACCGTTCCGGATCAGTGGGAGTCACAGATTCTCGCTCGGATCCTTCTGCAGTTCCAAGTCATTCTTATGACGGACGAGTGCGATCCTAAAATGGTTACCGACATGCACATGATCCACGCATCCACAATCGACGAGGCTATAGCAAAGGCCCGTGAGATTAAGGGTCAGGATGCTAAGATTACCGTTATTCCGGACGGTGTCTCGGTTATTGTTAAGGAATCTGAGGCAGCAGCGGTTTAGCCCTGTATAATGTATGGAGAGCCGGCGGTCATGTGGCCGCCGGTTTTTTTTCGTCTTGGCTGACCACCTCAGCCAAAAGGCTGCGCCGTAGGAGCTCTAAAGCAAAAGTCACGCTGAACCGCTGAACTTTTTCACGGTCTCCAGGCAGCCGATACCTCCGCACAGTTGTAGTTCCTCGCAGAAAGACTGCTACAAAGACAGTGCCTACCGGTTTCTCTTCCGTGCCACCGTCCGGACCAGCCACCCCGGTTATTGCTACTCCGGCCTCGACACCCGCACCCTCCGCAACCTTAGTCGCCATGGCAATGGCAGATTCTTCGCTTACCGCTCCGAACTCCTGTAAAATCTTTGAGTCCACCCCAAGGCGTCGTACCTTAGACTCATTGCTATAAACGACGAGGCCTTCTTCCAGTATACGCGAGGCTCCCGGAACCGCAATGAGGCGAGCAGCGAGCGCACCGCCGGTGCAAGATTCGGCGATGGCCAGCCGTAGACCAAGAGACTCAAGCTGACGTAGCACAACCTTTTCCAGGCTGTCGTCCTCACCACCGTAGACGTGGTCACCCAGCAGCTCCTTAACCGCACCATGCAGGCTATCAAGCGCAGCAGCAACGTCGGGGCGGTCAACTCCGGCAGCCGTAAGACGAACCGAGGCCTCACCAATTCCTGCATACACGGCTACTGTCGGATTCATTTGACCATCAACAAACTCCTGAATTGCAGTCTCCAACTGCGCCTCACCAATTCCGCTCACACGGATCACCCGTGACTCAAACCGTGTACCGGACCGGCCCCTAAGTAGCGGCTCTACCTCACGCTCAAACATAGTTTGCAGCTCTGCCGGAGGGCCCGGCAAAAGCAGATACGCTACACCGTCTTTGTCTACCAGACAACCGGGCGCCGTTCCGTTTGCATTTGGAATCACCAGTGAACCTTCCGGGAAGAAGCCCTGTTTGCGATTCTTCTCATTCATCTCAATACTGAAATGAGATAGAAAGGCCTCAATGTCCCGTACGGCCGACTGGGACTCTTGCAGTGGTAGCTGAAGGTAGTCGGCAACCACCTTGCGCGTTATGTCGTCGTCTGTTGGCCCAAGCCCGCCAGACAGTACCACTAAATTACAGCTGTTGGCAGCCGCGGCCAAAGCAGCCTGCAGCCGAGCATGGTTGTCACCAACCACCGTATTTCGGTATACACCAATGCCCAAATCAGCTAACCGAGCTCCCAGATAGGCAGCATTCGTGTTCACAACTTGCCCCAGCAGCAGCTCGGTTCCAACACAAATAATTTCGGCAGTCATAGAAGGCTGATGCGTCTGAGTAGCTTGGCCTTCATTCCGTTCAGTTTGCGCGTGTTCATGCATACTCATACCCTGTTCATTGTGCCCGCGAGATATCCAGCTCCGAAACCGTTGTCAATATTTACGACTGCTACTCCGGATGCGCAGCTATTTAGCATAGTAAGCAGCGCTGAGAGCCCACCAAAGGATGCCCCATACCCGACGCTTGTCGGCACTGCTATCACCGGCCGGTTCACCAAGCCTCCAACCACGCTTGCAAGCGCTCCTTCCATGCCAGCTACCACAATGACGACCCGCGCCTTACGAATTTGCTCCATGCGAGCAAACAGACGGTGAATGCCAGCTACGCCGACATCGTAAATCCTGTCAACTTCATTACCAAACGCTGCCGCGGTTTCAGCGGCTTCCTCAGCAACAGCCTGGTCCGAGGTGCCAGCACTGACTACCGCAATAGAGCCCATGGTCGCTGGAAGCTCACCGCGTTGCACCAAGACCGTCCGCGCGACTCTGTTGTAGACCGGTTCCTCGTTGGCAACCGCTCGAATGGCTTCGAAGCATGCCTCGTCGGCTCGGGTGGCTAAGACTGTACTGCCATGGTCAAACATTGATTGCGCAATATGCCCCACCTGCTCCGGTGTTTTTCCGGCACAGTAGATTACCTCTGGAAACCCTTGCCGCAAGGAGCGGTGGTGATCTACCTTGGCAAATCCCAAATCTTCAAAGGGTAGGTCTCGCAGCTTATCAAGAGCCTGGGCAGGACTGGTGTCTCCCGCCGCAACCTGTTCCAACAACGATTGAATTGCTACATTTGTCATATTTTTTCCTCATGTGCGCGCGAAGAACCAGCGGGAGTAACGTTATTATATGCAGCAAGCGCAGCCATCCTGACGGTTTGAATCGAAACCCCATGTTGTTTGGCCAATGCACGGCAGTGTTCGTACTCCGGTTTCAGCTTGAGAAGCGCACCGTCCTTGTAGGCAACCTTTACCTCAACTTGACCATACGCACACTCAACCACAGCCGAGCTGCGCTCAAGTGCAGGGCGCGAGACGCTGCTTACGCGCACCCCAAGCGACGACGACTCACGCAGCACAACATCTATGCAGGCATCCTTGCAAGACTCCGAGCACAGGCACGAAAGAGTAACGGCTGGCCGAGTTTTTTTCATGATAATAGGCGTCAACCAGACATCTAGCGCACCAACCTCAAACAACCGTTCCACAAGATAGTCGTAGTCTTCGGCAGGCATATCGTCGATATTGGTCTCCACCTGCACATACTCCCCTGAGTCTGGGTTTGAACCACAAGCAGGCGTAGTTTTGGCCTGCCCTAAGAATACCCGCAAAACATTGGCCACCTCGTTGTCATTTCCGCCTATCCCATACCCCACCGCCTGCACCGTCATAGCAAGGCCATTGTCAAAAGCCTCTGCAAGAGTTCGGACAATGGCCGCTCCGGTAGGCGTCGTGAGTTCTTTGTCTACCGGTCCGCTGCGTACGGGAATATCCCGCAGAATTTCGGCAGTAGCCGGCACCGGAAGGAGCCCGTGAGCAGCACGCACCGTCCCGCCACCTAGTCGCACCTCGGAACACTCAACCCGGTCAACGCCGAGCAGGTTCAGACATATAGCGGCACCAACAATATCTACAATTGCGTCAACTGCGCCGACTTCGTGAAACTGCACCTGGTCTACAGGCACCCCGTGAACCTTGGCCTCCGCAACTCCAAGTCGTTCAAAGATAGCAATTGACCGGTGCTTCACCGTTGCCGAAAGTTTACTTTCGGAAATAATACGCCGAATCTCGGTCAGGCCACGGTGATGTTGATGCTCGTGTGGCTCCACGGATTCGTCTCCATGGTCATGGTCGTGGAGGTGATGCTCGTGGTGGTGACTGTGCCCACGCGCTTCCGCGTCGGGCTGCGACTCGTTCGTATGCACAATAATACGAGTTCCTGTTATGCCTTTGCGCTCGTCGGGGAAGATCTCAAGTCGATATCCGTCTATTCCGAGCTTGGCTAGCTCCGCCTCAAGTTTTTCAGGCTTAACACCTAGATCGATCATAGCACCAAGATTCATGTCGCCGCTAACCCCGGAAAAGCAGTCGTAGTAGAGTAGTGTCTGCGCCATTCGTCCTCACTGCGCTCCGATGCGTAGTTCTGCCGCCCCGGATGTGGTTTATATTTCTTTACCGTACAGTACCATGGAACTCGGAGCGACACAACGAGTTCTTATTCGTGTCACTCACATTCAACCGCTCACCGCTTCCAGGTGTGCAGAGCCCTCTGTTTAGACCCGATTGCGTAGAGTTTTCATTCGAAGAATCCCGAGTACCATGTTACAATTCTAGGGTAGACCAAGCAAATATCCCTTCCTCAATTCGAGAGACCTTTGGATATTTGCACCGCAACAGCTCACATAAGGAGTGTTACATGCACAACCATTTAGACAAGAAAGCAGCAATTGTGACCGGCGGCGCCAGCGGAATTGGAGAGGCCACAGTCCGACACATGGTGCAGGAAGGCGCCAAGGTGCTCATTGCAGACCTTAACACCGAGGCCGGGGAAAAGCTTGCAGCCGAACTGAACGGTAGCGGTGATACCAAGGCGGTATTCTTTAAGGTAGACGTAACTCAGGAAGACCAAGTCAAGGCGATGGTCAACAAAGCAAAGTCGGAGTTCGGCAGCGTGGACATCGTTTTTAACAATGCTGGCATAGGCCATACCGGAGAAGCTCATGAGTACACCATGGAGGACTGGAACAAGGTAATTTCCATTAACCTGACCGGTGTGTTCCTGGTAGCCAAGCACTCAATTGGCGCGATGTTGGACCAGGGCTCCGGGGCAATCGTCAACTGTGCCTCTATCCTTGGCAATGTTGGCCAGGCACAAACTGCAGCCTACTCGGCTGCGAAAGGTGGGGTTAAAAACCTAACGAAAACCCTGGCACTCGAGTACGCTGAACGAGGCATCCGCGTCAACTCGGTTTCTCCAGGCTACATCGACACGCCAATTCTCGCTGCGGCTCCCGATGAGCTTAAACAACTACTTGTGTCGCGCCACCCATTAGGAAGGCTGGGAAGGCCTGAGGAAATTGCCACAGCGGTGGTGTTCTTAGCGTCCGACCAAGCAAGCTTTATTACCGGCTCTGATCTGCTGGTAGACGGTGGTTACACCGCAGGCAAGTAACGGTAAAGCTCAAGAGGTGAGGTGCCTGCAGGTGAGGGTCAGAAACATAAACCGGCCCTCACTACACAGGCAGGCACAACCCAGGCACGACCTCCGGCACAACCTCCGGCACAACCTCCGGCACGACCCGAAAAAACGCAAATAGAGCGCACGCGAGAAACCGTGTACTTATACCGTGATTGGTGTCTGTATCTCGACTGGGTTCTTCAACCAGTCTTTGATAAATAGCTCAACCTGGTTGAGATTCTGCAGCGCCTGCTCGGTCATTTCGGCCGCATACTCCCATTCGTAACCCTTGATGTGAACCATGTAGACGGGCGGCGGTGTACCGTAGAGCTCAATTGTTAGCCCAACTACCGACTCTGCCGTCATGGAGTGTGTTGAGAACCCGATATTGCCTGTTGCCTCTACCCTTGAAACCGCATAAGAGGGAATGTCCTCTTTTGACGCGTCAGCAAAGATCACGAGGTCGTGTTCCGAGACGGTATGGGCGTCCTCGGCCATTAACTGATAGTTTGCATCGATTTTGATATCGGAGAGGCCCTCCGACTCAACCCAGCCTTCAAGGCGTTCTGCCAATAAAGGCCCCAGACCGTCGTCTTGACGGCCCGGGTTTCCAATTCCATATACAAATACTCGGGGCATTATTGCTGAAAACTCCAACGCTTCACTGTCATACCTATCGCTTACGTGAAGTGATTTCGTTCCCATCCGCATCCAGCATCGTGACCTCAAGCGGCATCTCACCTAAAGCGTGAGTTGCGCAGCTTAGGCACGGATCGTACGCTCGAATGGCGACCTCAACCATGTTCATCATTGGCTCGGTGATCTCGGTCTGACCAGTCATTTGTGCTTTAGCAACGAAGTTTACCGCTTTGTTCATAGGCACGTTGTTGTTGGTTGTCGACACAATGAGGTTACACATAGTGATCTGATCGTCCTCGTTCACATTATAGTGATGGAACAAGGTACCTCGAGGTGCTTCAACCAGTCCTACACCCTCGTCTTTACGCTCGCCGGTTGCTACTAGATCAGTCCCTTGCAGATCCGGATCTTCAAGGAGTTCCTTAATGACCTCGGCCGAGTGCAGGATCTCAATAATGCGTGCCCAGTGGTAGTGCATGCACATATTGTTTGGCTTACCATTCGTGTGAGCCTTGAAGATCTCAAACTCTTTCTGTGCCAGAGGGCTAGGAATGAAGTCACACGTGTTGAGACGTGCCAGCGGACCGACGCGGTACCAACCCTCTTCCTCACCCAGTGAGAGAAGATAGGGGAACTTCATGTAACTCCATGACTTTACCCCTTCACCAATGATGTTGGTGTAGTCTTGGTAGTCAGCGTAGTCAATGATCTTGTTACCTTCGGAATCAACCGCGCGAATTCCGCCATGATAGAAGTCAAGCGCACCATCTTTTCGCACAAGACTGAGATGGTTGGACGGAAAGTGCGAAAAGCCGTCGATCATGTCCTTGTTCTTACCGTAATAGTCTTTAAACAGATCCAGGGCAGCAACAGACCACTCAATCATTTTGTCGGCATTAAGCGGATCCGCACCTTTTAGAAAGTGATCCCGCTCTTCAATGGAGAGGTTCTTGTTGACTCCACCTGGGATAGCGCCGGTGCCATGAATCTTCTTTCCAGCCGTTGCTTGAATAAGCTCCTGGCCAAACTTGCGCATCATAACGCCCTGGACGGCAAGATCTTTGTGTTGCAGCGCTACACCAATAATGTTGCGGATAGCCGGGTCAGCGTCCACGCCAAGCAAAAGATCCGGAGACACCAAGTGAAAGAAATGAAGCACATGGGACTGAAAGAACTGCGCGTAATGCATGAGACGCCGCATCTTGTCGCCGGTTACGGTAAGTCCGTCTCCGTTTCCCGCCCCTGCAATGACGTCAACGGCCTTGGCAGCTGCAAGGTGATGACTCACCGGACAGATACCGCATAGTCGCTGCACCAACACCGGGACTTCCCAGTAAGGACGCCCCTGTACAAAGCGCTCGAAGCCGCGGAACTCCACGATATGCAAGCGACTTTGTGATACTTCACCGGCTTTGTCCAGGTGAATAGTCACCTTTCCGTGACCTTCGACCCTGGTTACCGGTTCTATAGTTATTTTTCGTGACATAGTTCTTGCTTCTCCTTAATCGTACTTAAAGACCTCGTACGGTAACTTCAACTCGTCGCCAGTGACGAGTGCGTACAAGGCGTTCCAAATGAGGTCTGCTCGTGGCGCACACCCTGGAAGAAAGTAGTCGATCTTGACGATCTCGTGACAGGGATAGACCCGGTCAAGCAGCATCGGCAACTCGTCGTCATTCGGAAGAATCCGCTGCGGATTACAATTCTTCGTTGTTGGGCCATTCAGATAGGCTTCGTCGATACACTCTTTGATAGGAATTCCGTTTCTCATTGCCGGGAGCCCGCCCATGATGGCACATTCCCCAACGGAAACCAAAATCTTACAGTGCTTACGGAACTCTTTCAGGACCTCAACATTTTCACTATTCGAACACCCACCCTCAAGCAGACCAATGTCGCACTGCTTGGTGAAATGTTTGATGTCATCGATCGGCGACTTATTAAACTCAACCAGCTCAATGAGGTCAAGAATGCGCTCGTCGATGTCCAGGAACGACATGTGACACCCGAAACAGCCAGCCATGGATGTCGTCGCAATTACAGCTTTGCTCATAATTATCTCCGTATCTCCTACTTTACCTGCTCGAACTCGGAACCAATTGGCTTCATGTCGTACATCCGCTTACCAACCGGCACATCCCAACCTTTACGTTTCTTTAGAAGCGCCCCGGTAGGACAAACATCCATTGCTTGTTGGGCCACCTCGTCGGTGATCTTGTCTGCAAGCTCCGGCGCTATTGCAATCTCAAGCTTTGTGCCTCGTTTGTAGAAGGCAAACAAGCTATGCCCATTCTCATCTTTCATCACCCTGACACAACGTTTACACAAGATGCAGCGGTTGTGGTCCTTGATAAGCTTCGGGTGCGATGCATCTATCTCCCGCACCGGAAATAGATACGGAAAGCGCGGTACCATCATGCGGAAGCGATATCCCAGAGCCTGTAACTCACAGGACCCACCTTTCTCACACGAGGGGCAGAGATGATTGCCCTCAGCAAAGAGCAACTCAATTATCCCACTGCGAATATCTTGTATTTCAGCAGTCTCGTTTTCAATTTCCATACCCTCTTGCAACGGGGTTGAGCACGAAGTCATCATGCGGCCGTTTACCTTTACGGTACACACGCGGCACGCAGCCTTCGGCGCGGTCCCCTTATAGTTACAGAGGGTGGGAATATAGATATTATTCCGCTCGGCGGCTTCGGCAATAAACTCACCGGCACGCCCCATACACTGTTTTCCGTCAATTTTGAAGGATACAAACTCACTCATTTCCTAACCCCTACAGATTCGGTCGTCGGCCCACTACTTCACACGAGTCGGCAACAGCCTTAGCGATATCAAACCCACCTTCATATTGTTCGTTGGCGTTTTTGATGTGGCCCTCGTACAGATAGCGGAAGTTCTTGATGCTGGTACAAATTGGGTTCATTGCGGTCTGACCAAGTCCACACCGACTGGCCTTTCCGATAGGAGCCCACGACAGCATTGCGTCAATGTCTTTCCGCCTACCATCACCGCTCAGAACCTTTTCGAGCGTCTTCTTGTACATGACCGTCAAAGCACGACAGGTACTACATGACCCACATGACTCGTCAATGAAGAACTCAGTAAAGTTGAGTACAACGTCCTGCAGCAGATCATGGTCTTCACCAATCACCATCATTGCACCACCAGTCGCAATGTCCTCATAGCTAACAATTCGCTCGAACTCATTTGGCCCGACACAGCTACCCGAGGGACCTCCAACCTGCACCGCCTGAACTGCGGCCGGGTCACCACCGGACATTTCAAGGATGTCGTTGATGCTGAAACCCCACTCGACTTCGTAGACGCCTGGGTACTTCACATCACCGGAGATACTCAGTAGTTTCGTTCCGGTTGATTGACCGGTTCCAAGTGACTTAAACCATTCAACCCCGTTGGTAACAAGCTTGGCAACCGAACAGAGCGTCTCAACGTTGTTGACCGCAGTCGGCATACCAAGATATCCTTTTTCGACCGGGAAAGGCGGGCGGTCACGTGGCTCGCCACGCTTGCCTTCGGCGGATTCAATGAGAGCCGATTCCTCACCGCACACATAGGCACCTGCGCCGTACTGTATGCGGATATCGAAGTTAAAACCCTTGATCCCGCTTGCGTCCTTGCCCAGGGCCTTTTCTTTTCTCATCTCGGTGAGAATGCTTTCGAGGTACTCTTTCATATACATATACTCGTAGCGAACGTACAGAATTCCTTCCTCGGCCCCAACCGCATAACCGGCAAGCGCCATACCGTCAAAAATCAAGCGCGGACGCTCGGTAAGGATAACCCGATCCTTGAAAGTTCCGGGCTCGCCCTCATCTGCATTACAGAAGATGTACTTTTTTTCACCTTTTGCCTTACGGCAGAAGTCCCACTTCATAGCTGTTGGGAACCCGGCACCGCCTCGGCCACGAAGACCGGACTGCTTGACGAGGTCTATCAGCTGCTCCTGGCTCATACGGTCGGCTTTGACCTTCTCGAGCGCTGAGCCTCCCTGATACTCGGAGAAGATGACCGCACCTTTCTTCCGGATGTTGTTAGTAACTGTTGCCTTCATGTACTCGGAGTTGTTCATTCCGTCTCCAAGCCCATGAGACCGCAACTCGTCGACTGACAAACCCTTGCGCATGTCGCGAACGAGTTCTTTTACCCGGAAAGCCGTTAGGTTTGGGAAAACAATCCCGTTAATGAGCGCCGCGGGCTCCTGATCTGCCATGCCGATGTCGGCACAGTCGTCCAGACTAATCATCCCGTCTTCGGATACCTTGCCAAATGAACAACCTGATTCGCGTTCAAATGCCGTTGCAATTTTCTCACGCCCCTTTAGAACCGCAATTGCGCTGCTGTTCAGATAGACGTTATACTTGGCCATTGGTTTTCGCGCAAAGAAATGGTAAAAGGAAACGGTTTGTTCTACATCCGCACTTGACATATCTAAGCCAGCTGCGAGACTGGTAATGTCCTCGTCGGATATGTAGCCGTTTTCTGCCAGAATATCCAACAGGATATCCATAAGCCGTCCTGCGTCATTGCTATATTTTTGCAAAACGCCGCTTACGACTGAGCTCATACTCCCCCCTTCAGAGTTGTCAATCCTGATAAGAGCACCCTCCTGTTAGCCACCACAGCCGCATGAGTATGTGCTTTTCAGAATCGTTGGTGATAAACACCTGTTTGTCTCGTGATCTTTCTGAAATCATGTTCTCACCGGTTTCTCCATTTGTCAAACAGATTTTTAAAACTGCGTCTTACTGAGCAAAAGGCTTGCCGAGACAAGCTTACAGTAGGTAGTGATGCTTGAGTTTATTCGGCTTGAAGTCCATTTTCTTTAGTAATCGCGCTCTCAGAAAGTCCTGGCTTGTTTCGGGTGGCCGGTGGGTGTAGTCTTACCGTGAGATTAGGCTGAAATTCGCGTAGTCTTAGACTACGTTGTATGGAACAGGAATAGTAATATGTCCATTGGTGAAGGAAATTGTGTAACGGCTCACCGAATAACTGTGCGTGGTTTAGTTCAGGGAGTCGGTTTTCGTCCATACATTTACCGGCTGGCCGAGACCTACGAGGTTTACGGCACCGTAGAGAACGCCAACGATGCGGTCTATATCCATGCCGAGGGAACAGTTGAACAACTGGCTGCCTTCCTTGAGGCAATACCGCGCGACAGGCCTCCTGCAGCCGAAATTTTTGACATCAAGACCGAGCGGGCGGAACTCGGCGCCGCTCAGGAGTTCCGCATTATTGCCAGCAGTAACCGGTCAGCAGCCGTCACCCGTGTAAGCCCGGATATCGCCGTGTGTGATGACTGCCTCACGGACATGACATTGCAACCGCACCGCATGGGGTACCCGTTAATCAACTGCACCAACTGCGGACCACGGTTCAGCATTATCAGGGATCTACCCTACGACCGGCCCAACACTACCATGGACGTCTTCCCAATGTGCGACACCTGCCGCGGGGAGTACGCGGATGTACGTGACCGGCGTTTTCATGCTCAACCAGTGGCTTGCAACGTCTGCGGGCCGGTATACAGCGCTTGGGAAGGCCTTCGCGAAGGGCTTGCAGGCAACAACGGCGTCACGGGGGCCGCGAAAGCAGAGGGGGCTGTCGGGGCCCTGGATGGGCAGGATCTTGCAGATGCAGTGCTGGAACGCACAGCCGAGATCATTAACAACGGTGGAATTGTGGCCCTCAAAGGTACCGGTGGGTACCACTTGGTGTGCGACGCCTTCAATGAAGACGCCGTGCGGCGCTTACGAACTGCCAAGAGGCGCGAAGGAAAACCGTTCGCGGTAATGTTCCGCGATATAGCGGCGCTACACTCCGTTTCGGCTCCTGTCGAGGCCGAGATTGCGTGCCTGAGCAGCCCAGCGCGGCCGATTGTGCTCCTGCCCAAGCACAGCGGAACGGCGCCCTCGGTCTGCAACGGTCTTGCAGGCATTGGGGCTATTCTGCCGTCAATGCCGTTTCATTACCTGCTCTTTGAGCAACTCAAAACCAATGCGGTCGTGCTCACAAGCGGCAACATCTCAAACGAGCCAATTGTCATTACCGACTCGGACGCAGTGGAACGCTTAGGCCCACTGGTAGACGCAGTAGTAAGCTACAACCGCGCAATACACAATAGGGTCGACGACTCAGTTGTGATGGTGGTCAACGGCAGTCCACGCCCGATCCGCCGTTCGCGGGGCTATGCACCCGGGCCGATCCCGATATTTACCAATGTTGAGGGAATTCTGGCGGTCGGTGCGGAGCTAAAACACACCTTCTGTCTTGGCAAAGGGCAAGATGCAATTCTCAGTCAACATATTGGCGACTTAAAAAATGCCGAGACGCTTGAGTTTTTTGAGGAAGCAGTAGAACGTTTCTCACGTTTGTTCAGGTTTGAGCCGCGGATTGTCGCTTGTGATCTGCATCCGGACTACCTCTCTACCCGATTCGCGACGCAGCTTGGTCTACCCGTGGTGCAGGTGCAACACCACCATGCGCATATCGTTGCCTGCATGGCCGAGCACAACCTTCATGAGCAGGTAATTGGCGTGAGCTTTGACGGCACCGGCTACGGCAGCGATGAAACCATCTGGGGTGGCGAGTTTTTCGTAGCCGACCGAGCCGAGTTCCGACGGGTGGCGCATCTACCCCCTATTCCGCTTCCCGGCGGCGACCTCGTCGTTGCCGAGCCCTGGCGTACCGGACTTGCTCTGCTGCATCGCGAGTTCGGTACGGCGGCCTTCGAAATGGAGCTCCCGTTTTTGCGTACTATCACCGAAGAGCAACGCGCCGCCGTGCGTACATCGCTTGAGAAAAACCTATTCTGCCCCTTGAGCTGCAGTGCTGGCAGACTTTTTGACGCAGTTGCCGCGATAACCGGTGTGTGTAGTCACGCGCAGTTTGACGCTGAGGGCCCTATGCGCCTGGAAAGCGTGGCCGCCCCCGGCACCCACCAAGCCTACCCCTTTCGGCTTGAGCAAGCACGCAACAGCATCGATCCCGAAACCATGCTCGACATAGGACTTTCGGACACAATTGGGGCGCTGCTTGAAGACATGCAAAGTGCTCAGGATTTACAGTTGATTTCAGCCCGGTTCCATACTACAATTTCCCAGTTGATTGTGCAGACATCCATGCGCCTGCGGTCCACGCTTGGCCTCAACTCGGTAGTGTTGAGCGGAGGGCTATTTCAAAATCGATATATTCTCTCACAAACCGAGTCCCTCCTTGAAAAGCAAGGATTTACAGTTTACGCACACAAAAAGGTACCCACCAATGACGGTGGCATTGCCTTAGGACAGTTAGCGGCAGCCGCCGCAAGGAGTTAGGTATGTGTTTAGGAGTTCCAGGGAAGGTTGTCGAGCTCACTGGTGAGACAGCAAAAGTAAGCATTGGCGGTGTAATGTACGATGCGGCATTAGCTATTGCCGATGACATAGAAGTTGGTGACTACGTGTTAATGCACGCGGGTTTTGTTCTGGAGAAGATTAGCGCGGCCGAGGCAGACGAAACCCTCGAGACCCTTCGTGAATATACTAACCTAAAGGTAGATTAAATTTTGAAATATATTGATGAATATCGCGACCGGAGTCTCATTAAGGGCCTGGTTGCAAAAATTAATGCCGAGTCCACAAAGCCGGTGCGGCTTATGGAGGTGTGCGGAAGCCACACCATGGCTATACAGAAGTTCGGCATTCCGGCGCTCTTGCCGGAGCATGTGGAGCTCCTGTCCGGCCCGGGCTGCCCGGTCTGTGTCACCGATATTGGCTACGTAGATCATGCTGTTGCCTTAGCACGTCGGCCGGATGTTATTTTAACCACCTTTGGGGACATGATTCGTGTACCCGGCTCTACATCGACGCTCCAGAGCGTGCGTGGTGAGGGGGCGGCGGTGCAGGTTGTGTACTCTTCTATGGAGGCACTGAAAATTGCCGAAAAAAACCCGGACAAAAAGGTCGTTTTCCTGGGAATTGGCTTTGAGACCACTACCCCAACCAGCGCGGCGGCTATGCAGGCGGCCAAGAACCGGAATATCGACAATTTTTTTGTGCTGAGTGCTCATAAGCTTATGAAGCCCGCAATGACTGCACTCATTGACGACGGGGTGAAGATTGACGGATACATCTGTCCCGGCCATGTCAGCATTGTCACCGGTACCGCTATGTATGAGGAGATCTCGGCAGCTTACAAAGTCGGATGCGTGGTTACCGGCTTTGAGCCGGTTGATGTACTCCAGGGTATTGATCTCCTTGTGTCCCAGTTCGAGAACGGACGGCCCGGCGTGGAAATTGCGTATAAGCGACTGGTAACTGCGGCTGGCAATACCAAGGCCTGGGATTTAATGTGGGAGGTTTTTGAGCCATGTACCGCCAACTGGCGTGGCATTGGCAACATCCCCGAAAGTGGAATGGCGCCACGTGAGGCGTATGCCGAGTTCGACGCAGCACGCATGCTACCGGTAGAAATTGAAGAACCGCAAGAAGTAAAGGGCTGCATGTGCGGAGCCGTGCTGCGCGGAACCCATCGCCCGACCGCCTGCCCCTTGTTTGGCACCCGCTGTACGCCGGAAGATCCGGTCGGAGCTTGTATGGTCTCGCACGAGGGCGCCTGTGCTGCATTTTATCGGTATGCCGGATGAAACGAACCGAGATACGACTTGACCACGGCGCCGGTGGCAGCGCCGCCCGCGAGCTTATTGAACAGATTTTCATGTCACGTTTCGCTAATCCGGTTCTGTTGGCGGCTTCAGACTCGGCCGTCTTAGGGGCGCCGCCTGAGCGCATGTCGTTTACCACCGACTCACACGTAGTGAAACCGGTGGAGTTTCCTGGGGGGAACATTGGCAAGCTTGCGGTTGCTGGCACCGTGAACGACCTTGCGGTCTCCGGGGCTAAGCCGCTTTATCTGAGCGCTGGGTTCATTTTAGAGGAAGGGCTTTCTATAGAGTTGCTTGAGCGTGTTGTGGAGTCCATGGCCCGTACGGCAGAGGAGGCCGGTGTCGCCATTGTTACCGGCGACACCAAGGTGGTCGAACGCGGCTCATGTGACGGTATTTTTATTACCACGGCCGGTGTCGGTGCTCTGCCGGACTCGCGTGCAGGTATTGGTGGCGCCGTTGACGTCCAGCCAGGCGACCGCCTGATTATTAACGGAGCGCTTGCCGAGCATGGTGCAGCTATTGTGTCTGCGCGCAACGACTTACAGACAGACCCGGTGATTTATTCCGACTGCGCTCCGCTGTGTGACCTTATTGAGACAATGTTCGCGGCCGCGCCGGACGGTATACGCTTCATGCGTGATGCAACGCGCGGCGGGCTTGCTACCGTAGTATGCGAGCTTGCAGACATGCGCCAGCTGCGTATTGAGCTTGAGGAAGAGGCGCTACCGGTCAAGGAGCACGTGCGTGGCGTATGTGAGATGTTTGGCTTTGATCCCCTGTATCTGGCAAATGAGGGCAAGGTTGTAGCAGTGGTTGCCGAAAAAGAGGCAGATGCGGTGCTTGCTGCAATGCGCTCACATCCTCTCGGCCGCGAGGCTGCAATCTTTGGTACCGTAGGCGAGCGGGGCAAAAGCCGTGTGACCATGGACACCTCTATTGGCGGCTCGCGCGTTTTACAACTGCTTGCCGGTGAGCAGCTGCCGCGAATCTGCTGAGCTGCAGCACGGAGGTACAGATGCATGAAATGAGTATTGTCGAGCACCTTTTTGGCGTAATTGCCGAGATCGCAGAGAAAGAAGGGCTAAGCTCTATACAACGTGTAGAGGTAGAGATTGGCGGGATGCGACAGATTGTGCCGGAGTTATTTCAGTTTGCCTTTGATGCTGGCAAGGATCGTACCATTGCTGCAGGCGCCGAGCTTGCTATGACCTTTGTCCCAATCCAAGCCACCTGCAATGTTTGCGGTGCCGTGTTTGAGGTTCAGCTTCATGAGTATGTCTGCGGTTCATGCGGCGCGGTCGATGTCAAGGTTACTGCTGGCAAAGAAATACTGATAACGTCCATTGAAGGAGATTGTGATGATAATTGAGCTGCGACAAGACATACTTGTAGCTAACCAGAAGATGGTTTCGGTAGTTAAGGAACGTCTGGCACAGGAAAAAGTTCTAATGCTGAACATTATCGGCTCTCCTGGTTCTGGGAAGACCAGTCTGCTTGAAGCCACTCTGGCCGGACTCACCGAGCGGTTCCAGGTTGCCATAATTGAGGCCGATGTAGAAACGAAACGAGATTCCGAACGGCTGGAGCGCTTTGGTGCACCGCTTTACCACATTAACACCGGCGGCATGTGCCATCTTGAGTCGGATATTATTCTCTCCTCGCTCGACCAAATGGATCTGGCCAGTATCGATGTAGTGATCATTGAGAACGTTGGAAACCTCATTTGCCCCGCCGACTTCGACATAGGAGAGCATGCAAAGATAGCGGTCTCAAGTGTACCGGAAGGTGACGACAAACCAAGCAAGTACCCGGTGTTGTTTCGTGAAGCCGAGGCGGTTGTGCTGAACAAAGTTGACCTGGTTCCCTACACCAACTTCAACACAGAGAACTTTACCACCGATCTGCGCCGCATAAACGGCACCGTACCACTTTTTGAACTCTCGGCAACCGGTGGAGATGGTGTTCAAGCCTGGCTTGACTGGCTTGTACAAAGGATTGAAGCCTCACAAGCCGTAGACGTGACAGCATCGATATGACCCCAACGTAGATATGACACAAGCGCAGACACGAGATTAAAAAAGGCAGCCCACAGGCTGCCTTTTTTATTTCAATACCTATTACAGAGACAATCAGCGTGGAGCTTCTTGGTACTGCCCGGTGGTCCTGCGCATAAACTGCACACGCTCAAAAGCGGCAGTGTTTTCAGGGCCTTTTGCGACCATGCCGCGGAAAGCGTCGACCGAGTCGTAGTTGTGCTTCTGCATCCAGGTCTCAAGTCCCGAAACCATTTTTTCAAGTGCTTTTGGGCCGCTCTTATAGAGCGCGGACACTACCTGAACCGCCTTCGCACCGGCCAGAAGTTCTTTCGGTAGTATCGATTAAAGAGTACAAGGCCCTCAATGCCGGTGGAAGAAAGTTGGGTCACAAAACGGGCGACATCGCTAAAGTAGTACCCAATCTTTACGGCAATTGGAAGTTTAGTGTTAGCACGAACCTCTTTCACGATGGCTAGGTAGGTGTCTTCTAGTGTACGCCCGTCCTCGACGTCGGCTGGCGATATGTAGATATTCAGCTCAAGTCCGTCGGCTCCGGCAGACTCGATTTTTTGAGCAAAGGCTGGCCACTCCTTTGGAGTACGACAGTTAATGCTTGCAATGACCGGGATATCAACCGCGCTTTTGGCGTCCTGAATGAGTTCAAGATACTCGTTGACGCCGTCTTCTTTGGAGAAACCGTTTACGACTTCAATGGCTTCTGGATACCAGAAATACATATCGTCTTGTTCAACGAGTTTTCCTGAATCCGCAAGGATCTGCTCTTCGTACAGTGACTTAAGGACGACCGCAGCCGCGCCGTGTTGCTCAAGTTTTTTAATCTTAGCGGCCGAGTTTGTGTAGGTAGACGCTCCAACAATTATTGGGTTTTTCAGCGTCAATCCCATGTAGCTCGTGGTAGTAGACATAGATTTTCCTTCCTTCGTGAGTTTTGAGACGGCTGTGGTGCCTGCAATTATAAAACGCTGTCTCAGGGTGTCAAGAAAAACTTCTCGAAACTGTCCATATCTGGCTATTTTTGAGCTTCTTTCTCACAAAGCAGCTCAAGGAAACGCTCCGGTATTGGAGTCGGGCGCTGAGTATCAGAATCTAGACAGACCATGGTCGTGCGGGCAACCGCAAACACTCGCTCCGCTCCGTCGGTGATGGTGTACAACAAGTCAAAACTGGCACGCTTCATTTGCTCGACTTGTATCACAATTACTACATCGCGACGCAAGGTGATGAACTCTTTGTAACGGCAGGATGCCTCAACCACGACAAAAAGCGGTGCACCTGGACCTATACGTTGCTCAAGCTCGTGCTCCATGAGTTTCACGCGAGCCGTCTCTATAAACGTGAAAAACTCTGCATGATTCACATGCCCGTAGGCGTCAAGATCGCGAAAACGAAGCTCAACCGGTATGCGAAATGTCCTGTATGTCATGATCCGAACTTACGTGGATACCGATGCATGGTCAATGGCCCGGGTCGTTGACACCATTTCCTCCAAGAAGTAGCATCATAGGTTATGGCTTCAGCTTCTGGTTTTTCCAGTGTTCAGTGTTCCAATGTTGAGACTGATGGACACTCCTTGCCGTGTCGAACAACCTCGTTCTATCGTGCACTTGCAGATACCGCGGATCCGGCGCGCGACCCTATTGCGGCCCAGTTTGTTCCCCGCCCCGAGGAGCAACAGCACGAAGACTACGAAAGCCCAGATCCATTGGCTGACCGCCGTTTCGCGGTATGTGAACGTCTTATACATCGGTATCCGGATCGCGTACTCCTTCTTACAACCGACACCTGCGCGGTGTACTGCCGCCACTGCTTTCGGCGTCATTTTACTGGCGGGCGGCGAGGCGCGCCAACCGCACAGGAAATGGACAATGTGCTAGCCTACATCACCAAGAATCCCGGCGTTCAGGAGATACTGCTTTCCGGCGGCGACCCGCTGACGTTGTCCGACTCGCAACTGGCCGTGATTCTCAATGGAATCCGCACCGCCCGCCCAGACATGATTGTTCGGATATGTAGTCGTATTCCAGTGGTAAATCCATCACGAATTAGCGAGACAACCGCACGCATGCTTGCTGGCGGGCACGACGCGGAACACGACGCGGAACACGACGCGGATCATGGCGCGGCAGGCACCTGGTTTGTGACACACGTAAACCATCCTCGCGAGGTTTCTCCCGCGTTCATTTCCGCTATTCGTCTGCTTATGCGCTTTGGTATACCGGTTTTGAATCAAGCTGTGCTGCTGCGAGGAATTAACGACGATATCGACACTCTCGAAGAGTTGTTCCGTGCTTTGTATCGGGCAGGGGTCAAACCGTACTATCTACTGCAGACCGACTTGGCCGCTGGCACATACCATTTCAGGGTGCCTATTTCCCAAGGAATTGTACTTATACAGGAGCTTCGGCGGCGCTTGAGCGGCCCGGCGGTGCCGGTCTACGCGCTTGACCTACCAGGAGGTGGAGGGAAGGTCCCTATTGAGTCTGCTCTCCTGAGGCTGGAACCATCTGCGTATGTCTTTCGTGGCCCGGACGGTCTGGAGTATTCCTACCCCCGCGCGGCGGAGTAATCGTCACGCCCGTATATCGCCCGTATATCGACCGTATATCGACCGGTTGTCGGCGGTTGTCGGCGGTTGTCGGCGGAATGAACAGTCGGACATTTAGGGAGGACGAAGAATGGGGTTTTTACAAAGAATTCTTGGCAGGAAGAAGTCGCGTACGACCGGTCATCGCGCAGGGGCGAAACAGGCTGTACCTGCACCAAACCAGGACGCTCAGCGTGTTGATTTTTTTGATACGGTGGCAGAGGAATGGGACAGCAAAACCAAGCTAAGCCCAACTCAGGAACAACAGTTAGCCGAAATTATTGATCACGTTGGTATACACGACGGACAGGTTGTTGTGGATGCTGGCTGTGGGACCGGAGTTCTCTACAAGTATCTTGCACCACGCATCGGTTCGAAAGGCCGGGTGTTTGGGATTGACGCCTCTCCTAAGATGATCTCGCTTGCCGAGGCAAAGTTTTCGCATGATCACCGTTTCAGCTGGCATGCCGGTTCCGTTGAGAAACTTATTGAGGAAATCGCGCCGGAAGGAATTGACCGCATTATTTGCTATGCCAGCTTCCCTCACTTTGCAGACCCGAAGTTACTTCTTCAGATTGCGGCAAAAGCTTTACGGCCAGATGGAAAGCTTGCAATTATTCATCTTGGTTCTTCGGAAGAGATTAACGGACTACATGCAGGAATTGGTGACAGTCCGGTGACGCAGGACACCTTACCCAGCGTTCGAGAACTAGCCGTCATGGCACAGGAGGTTTCCTTAGAGCTATCCGTCATGGCACAGGAGGTTTCCTTATCCGTACAGACCTCGCAGGAGCACCCTGGGCTCTATTTTTTCCTTGGTGCGTCGTTAAAACGGTCGTGATGACGGTCGACCACACATCCGGTGTGTAGTGGTGTGTAGCATTGAATTCCCGGGCAAAGAAATTGCCTTCCGTATGCACACAGAAGTGTCTCCGGCAGAGTTAAGTCCGGTTAAAGAGCTGTTTTACAGCTACGAGGGCGGGACTCACGCCGGAACGGCTGAGCACCGCATTATTGAAGGTGACAATCTGCCGGTCATGGCCACCCTCGCGGCTAAGGAACCGGCAAGCTTCGACCGTATTTATCTTGACCCTCCGTACAACAGTGGCAACTCGGTGCGCGGCTCCTGGGTCTACGACGACACCGGAAAAGGAGCAGGCTGGAACCCTTCTGCGGTGGAGGGCGCTGCCGTCGGGCCAGCTGCCGCTGGACCAGCTGCGGGCGCCGTGGAGGCCGTACCTCAGAGCCGGCGTAGCCGTTGGTTGTTACAACTCACACCAAGGCTC
Organism: Spirochaeta sp.; assembly: GCA_020201015.1. Taxonomy (GTDB): domain Bacteria; phylum Spirochaetota; class Spirochaetia; order DSM-27196; family SLAA01; genus SLAA01. The sequence continues at coordinate 29,071 of JAIVHN010000183.1, forward strand.
ATCCTGGCCCGCCAACTGCTCACGGAAACCGGCATAATACTGGTTAGTATTTCTGAGCGGGAGTTAGAGTTCTTGGCAGTGTTGATGAGTGAGATATTCGGCTCTGAGAATCGGATTGCGATCATGAGCATTCGTTCGCTCCACACT
>JAIVHN010000098.1 GCA_020201015.1 Spirochaeta sp.
CGTCAGGGTGGCGGTGGCGCTTATGCCGCCGGAGCTCAGGCTGCTCGAGGTTGGGGCAATGCGCTCGGCCTGGGCAACCGCTTCAAAGCTGCGGTATGACGGTGCGTAGAACTCGACGAAGGAGTCAATAGAGGCGAGCGGGTCGTCCTTTTCTGCTTCCATGCCAAACTGGCAGCCTGCGATTGCCACTGCACCCACAATTAAGAGTCCAAGTTTGATATATGCGGAACGTCGATTTGCTTTTTTCATGCTGTCACCTCACCCTAATGTAATGCAAGAACCACGCCAAATCCACAGTTTGGCCAGCTCTTAATCAACATAATGTAAATGTCTATGAAGTAGTAACTTATTCACAGGCACGTGCCGGCCGCGGTAAAAAGACTGCCGCAAGGGCACGGCTGGGGTATGCGTTGTGCATACTTCATGCAGCCTGCATACCTTATCTGTGCAAGATGCATACTTCATGCAGTCACTACCGTGATAGGAGGCGGAAGTTGCGCGCAACAACGCCCAGGGTGAGTCCAAAGTCGTAATACCCGCCATCATTGGGAAAAGAGCCGCTTTCATCTAACTCCAGTACTCGGCTCCCTGAAAGTCCAAGCTGGAACGCAACATTGGTGCGGGTTAGTTCTGCCGTTAGGCGAGCCACACCCCGTATCGCAGGGTTGTCGGGATCAAACGAAAAGCTTTGTTCATAGTATCCGGCGTACGCAGAGCCGGAAACACCCCAACTGGTGTCCACCCCAAGCGCTCTGTACAGCTGCCCGTCCAGGCGTACACCGGACTCAAACACGGCGTCCGGCTGGTAGTACCACTGTCCGGCGTCACCTTCGTAGTCTTCAAACCCAAAGACAGCGGCAAGCCCGAGTCGCGTGAAGGGCTCGCTCCGCCGAATGAGTGAGTACCGGAAGTCCTGGTCTACCCGGTAGCGGGTGCCCTCAACGCTTAGACCGTCCACAATAGTATCTGCCTCAACGCCGGTGCGTTGGGAGTAGCGTGACCAGATTGGATGCGTTCGTGACTGGAGGTTCCAGCTCAGGTCTGCGTTGAGATAATGAGAGCGGAAGTAGGGGCGGCCGAGTCGTGATGTCTCAACCGGGATATCCTGCGCTGGCGAGAATGTGCCAAAGCGATATCGGCTGGCGAAGAAGAGTTCGTTGCTTCGTGCGGTCACCCGCACTCCCGGTTCGGGTTGGAACCCGTAACTGCCAAAGTAGTCGGCCGCGTCCCAGGTATCGGCTAGCAATCCGCCTTGTATCGAGGAATAGTATAGGTTGTGTGCTACAAAGCGCGCACCGAGCGTAGGTTCAATGAGAACCTGCTCGCCACGAAAACTGATTGGCAGCCCGACATGGAGGAGGTGCTCTTGGTAAGCCAGGCGTTGAATCACCGAGATCTGCAATGAGTCCTCTTCTGGGCCCACAAAACTTGCCGGTATCTTGGCTCGCACGGTTGTGGTCTCAAGGCCAGCCCGCACGCTGTAGCGCGAATTAACTCGCCAAAGATATTCTAGTGTGCTGCGTGTCTGGATTCGTTGAGCCTCGGTTATCATGCGGGTTTCGGCCTGGAGTTGGTCGGAATAACTGCGCGCAATCTCGTTATGAAGCACCACAGTATTGCGAAAGGTCGGGTCTGCGGCGTGGATTCCGGCAAACAAGTTCTGTGACCGCCGCCAATTGCCAAGGCGTCTGTAGGCCTGGGCAAGGGTGTATAGGGTGTCCAGGTTGTCTGGGTCGACGACACGCACCAGTTCCAACTGTTGCACGCCAAGCGAAATATCGTCGGAGTCTATGTAGAGACGGCCCAGACGCGTTCGTTCGGCCGCCGTTTTGGTTTGCAGATAATAGAGGGCAAGCTCGGTGCCAAGGGTGCTGAGCTGCTGGAGTGTTTCAATGTGTGCTTCCAGCTCTTGCAGCTTTGCCGAAATGTTTCCGGTAAGTTCAGCAGCACGGGTGTCCGCGGCCGCGGCCGTTTCAAGACTGAAGGCTGCCGGATTGGGAAGGGGCCCTTCAACTTCATCAACCCCTGCGGCTCGACGGATCGAATTGCGGAAAAGTTCAGCAAATGTGAGCAGGTCGGTAGGGCGGGTTTCGGCCTCGTCAACAATGAGACCTTCGAGTGTACCCCACATGGCAAGAGCGGTGCGGGGATCACCGGCATTCAACATGAGTAGGGGCGCGGTCTCTCGTCGTAGAACTCTGCGCCCTGCCTCGCTCGTACCAGCTGGCAACTCTATGCGACGAGGTAGTTCCCGGGGATCATGCTCGCGATCCAAAATCCCGGTCATAAGGGCCTTGGTACGGAGGCTTCCTACAACATCCTCAGCAGAACTTAGCTCCGCTGCAAGGATACTAACTGGTGCCGACCAGTTTCGAGACTCTACAATTGCCGTGAGTTCCGCCTCACGCTCCTCTAGTAAGAGCCGTGCCTCACTCATTCGAGCTGGCACTGTTGTATCATAGAGGCGGAGCGCTGACTCGGCAGTGCTCACTTCGTTCATAAGCCGTGTGAGAATCTCGGTTGCACGTGTTTGCACCTCAGTTAGGTCGGCGTCCTCCTGTTCGGCAAGCCTCCTGTACTCGCGGAGAGTGTCCTGAAGCTCGGGTCGTAGGCGGGAAACCTCGAACAGCTGGTGACGAAAAACTAAGCGCGCTATGTGAGTGTGGATAGCGTCCCACAGGTACCCTTCGTCCTCGTGCCAGCTTTGGTGTAGTGCCTGCTGTGTCTGAAGCGCAAGTTGGTTGCGAAATACCCGAATCCCCTCGCTGCGTCGCCCAATCCAAAAGTAGGTTTGGGCAAGCTCCGATCTGCGACTGAGATCTTCCGGATTTTCTAGAACCGCGGTTTCATACCGCGCAATCAGTTCATCTCGTAGGGTGTAGCGTCGCTCCACACGCGCGAGGGCATCGGCCGCGTCCGGTATCGCTTGCTCAAGCTCACGGTGTAGCTCGCGCGCGGCTGCTACATCGCCCTGCGCATATGCTGCATCCAGAAGTTGCTGGGCTAGTTCATGTGACTGTGGAAAGGTGGATCGCATGGTGCGGAGGAAGACCTCTTCCCTGCTTGGGTCGGCGTTTGCCCGGTACTCGGCAGCCAGGAGCAGCGCCTCGTCTACCGTGCTTGCCCGCGACTCGGCGCGGTTGAACAACTCCCGGGCTCGATCCTCTCTGGCACCCCAGAGATAGGTGTACCCAAGATTAGCCAACAGTTGAATGGTATTGGGGTGGTGGTCGAGTCCTGCCAAATAGTACTGCTCGGATGCACCGAGGAAGCCGTTCCATGCGGCAATCTTGCCAGCCTCTAGAAAGCTATTCAGTTTCTGCGGGTCACTTGAGACCAGCGCCCAGTAGGCCCCAAGGGCCCCGTCGATATCGCCCTGCCAAATTCTATTGCGAGCCAAGAGTTGCAGAATCTCCGGGTGCGCCGGATTAAGCACCTGGGCACGATTGAGGTAACGGATAGCGTTGATATGGTCGCCAACTGAGGTGTACAGGTGAGATAGCTGAATGTAAGCATTGAGATCGGTCGGTTCGTCACGTAATCGAATGAGCAGATCCTCAATGCTATCTGGCTCTTCTTGGAGCTGACCTTCACTCGGTAGAAAACCGACTTCAGTGCCGACAGGCACCAAGATTAGGCGGTCAAGATACAGAAAAAAGCGGGAGTCGTAGCGTCGGCGCTCGTCGACACTCACCCGTAGCACCTGTTGGCCTGCTTGTAGCTCAATACTCCCGACCCGAACCCATTGATATGGGCTGGAGTAGAATGGGCCTACAGCGACTGTTTCGGCGTATACAGTCTTAAGAACTTCGTTGTTGAGGATCAACTGAAAGGGTGACCCGTATGAGGGAAGAAAAGGATCCTCGGCTCCAGGCCTGGACCCGCCGTACCACAGCATGTACTCACCGGCCTGTTCCGTTGAGAAGACAAAATCGGCGTAGTATGGGTCGGCACTGAGGAGTGTCGGTTGGTTCAGCTGTAGGCCAAGGTTGCCTCCCAAGCCATACAGCTGTATAGGCTCCGGTGAAAAGTTGGTGGAAATTGCATCCTGACCTTCAATAATTATAGGTGATTGCCCCGGCAACACCGCCGCCGGAACGAACAAGAGCAAGGCTGCAAACAGGCAGCTAAGGGCAACACTTTTTGTCATACAAACTCCAGTATACCGTATCTCGCCATTCTTCCGCTGGTAGCGCTTTCCGCGGGGTTCATTGCCGCTCTTGCTGCCGCAGTAGGAGCACTGCTCTGGGTTGCTGTGCTTGGCCCCTTGGTAGTCGTTTGGTTGGATCTGCCAGCAAGTATTCGGGCGCTCGAGCTGATCCCGGTTGGTGCGCGCTACGCGGCAGTGGTGTTGTCGGTGAGTTCGGCTGTTGTGCTGTCTCGCATCCGGCGGCTGCAGTCCGAGCTCGAGCGTACCCAACAGAAATCTCGCCAATTGGAAGGCGAGGTGGATTCTGTGCGACACGAAGCGCAGGCACTCACCTTGAGCCTTCGTACTGTGAACAATCGAATTGCCACGGAGCTATCCAGCATTACCATTATGTACGAGCAGATGCAGCGGTTGCAGTCTCTTGATCAGCGGGAGGTTCTGGATGCAACTCTTGCAGGAGTACGTTTGATTACCGGAGCAACAAGCTGTGTTATTTACCGGTTCCATGAGCAGTCACTCAAGCTCCGCCGTCTTGCGGTATGGCCCGCGCGCGATGAATCATGGTACTCGGAGAGCCTGACAGTGGCCTCAACCATACCGGGGCACGTGATCCGAACCGGGCGCCCCTTTTCTATTCGAGAGTTCGTGGACCAGCCGGAACTGCGCAGTATCGACGATCAACGAACAATCATATGCACTCCAATTGTGGTGCGCAACCAGATCTGGGGTGTTCTTAGTATTGGAAGGCTGCCCTTCATACGGTACAACGAGTACGCTGAGAAAGGGTTACAGGTCGTCGCTGCCTTAGCGGCTCCGGCACTTGAGCATGCCATGCCGTCCGCCGGAGGGAATCAACGAGCTGCTGAACCGGATGATCGAATGCGGATGGCAGGAGGTGAGGGGGAGATTGAATCTCCGGTGTTGCCGTACGAGCAGCTTCACACAACCTTGGAAGAACAGACTCGGGTTGCTGAGCAACTTCGTTACCATATCGCCCTGATCCTCATTGAGCTACAAACCCACCTGCCGGAAGATGAGTCCGTGATTCTGTGCGAAACTGTGGGGGCAGCCATTGCTCACACTGCCGGAACAAGCTCCTCCATCTTTTTCTACCAACAGGCCGGACAGTTGGCCCTGGTCGCACTTGGAACCAGTTATGACGCCACGGGGTACTTGCTCCTGCGAGTCACTGAACTGATTGGTGGTCGCGCATGGATGGTTGCCGAGGAAATGGTCCTTCCCCAAGCTGTAGTCGGATTCGGTACCAGCACACAGTGTGGTTATGATGCGACCAAGCTCATTCGGCGTGCTGAGCAGGTTCTGGCTTTGCAGCAGGAGATGGAGCTCGACCTATGAGTGAGTCTAAGAAAAGCCGTGCGAAGTGGACGTGCTTTACGTACTACCGGCTGGAGGGGATAGGCCCCTTCCCTCGAA
>JAIVHN010000099.1 GCA_020201015.1 Spirochaeta sp.
CTACAAGGAACACACCATTGAGCTGCCTTTAGGAGAGGTGCTTGTAGACCCGCGCTCGGAGGCAGAGCTAAGGACCTTTGTTGGCACGGCACTCTCGTTTGGGAAGGGTATGTTTCGGGTTTACCCGGCTGAGCCGGAGAACGAGGCCGGTGAGGTGTTCTCTGCGCTACGAGTCTGTCCAAGCTGTGCGCGGAGCTTTAACGAGCCGGATCCACGGCAGTTCTCTTTTAACTCGGCCCACGGCTGGTGCCCCAGCTGTCAAGGTACCGGTTTGCTCGCGGTGCGTGAGGACGAGGACGAGCAACCGGAGGCGCCGGAGAACCCGGACTCCTGGCAGCCGGAACTGTGCCCCGACTGCGGGGGGACGCGCTTGCGTACCGAGTCGCGGTTTGTGCGTTTTGCGGGTCACAGCATTGCAGAGCTTACTGCGTACAGTGTAGATCGTGCCGAGCTGGAGTTCCCTGAGCTGCTTGCTGGTGAGCGGGAGTTACGAGTAGCACGTGACATTATAGAGGAGCTGACCGCGCGTTTGCGCTTTCTCAAGCGGGTAGGGCTTGGCTACCTCCAGCTTGATCGTGCCGCGCCGACCCTCTCCGGTGGAGAAGCACAGCGCATTAGACTGGCGGCCGCGCTGGGCTCCAACCTTTCGGGCGTATGTTATGTGCTTGATGAACCCACAATTGGCCTGCACCCGCGTGATAACCGCATGTTGCTGGGTGCACTGCGTGAGCTCAGCGAGCGAGGAAACACCGTAGTGGTGGTTGAACACGACGAGGATACTATACGCAGTGCCGAGTGGGTGCTGGATTTGGGTCCCGGCGGGGGGCGAGAGGGCGGTCAGGTTGTTTACTGTGGCCCGGCCGAGGGTTTCCTTCAGTGTATGGACTCGGCTACCGCTCGATATCTTAATGCGCCTCCGGGGCGTGAGTTGCTTCGTGAACCAGCTGAACGGGAACAAGCCGCTGAACTGGAACAAACTGCCAAACTGGCCGAACCCGGCGAGCTGGTTGTACGCGGCGCTTCACTGCACAACCTGCAAGAACTTACGGTGAGCTTCCCCCTTGGCAAGCTTATTTGTGTCACCGGTGTGTCCGGGAGCGGCAAAAGCAGTCTGGTGCGCGGCGTACTCTACGAGTCACTCAAGCGCCTTGGTGTTGGCGCGCCTGGTGGACCCTCATCTAAGTCTAACTCTCCGGCCAAGGGGACACCTTTTGGATGTGTAGCAATTGAGGGCACCAAGCATCTCGAGCGCGTGGCCGAGGTGGACCAAAGTCCTATAGGACGCACTCCCCGCTCCTGCCCAGCTACCTACGTAGGGATCTGGGACGATGTGCGTAAGTTATATGCGACGCTCCCTGAGGCCAAGATCCGCGGCTACGAGGCTGGTCGCTTCTCCTTTAACACCAAGGGCGGGAGATGCGAGCATTGCGCGGGGCAGGGCGAGATCAAAATTGAGATGAGCTTTCTGCCGGATGTCCACGAAGTCTGTGGCGAGTGTGGTGGAAAGCGCTTTACCGAAGAGACGCGAGAGGTCCGTTTTAAAGGAAAATCTATTGCCGATATCTTAGAGATGTCGGTGGCTGCGGCAACCGAGTTCTTTGCCGCACACCCAAAAATTCAGCGGCCCCTCAAGCTCATGAACGACATTGGTCTTGGGTACCTGCACCTTGGTCGTCAAAGCCCAACGCTATCGGGCGGCGAGGCGCAGCGTATTAAGCTGGTGAGTGAACTTTCGCGCGGGCGCAACTCAATTTCAGGCAAGCGCACGCTCTTTATTCTGGACGAGCCTACCGTTGGGCTTCACATGGCCGATGTTCGCCTTCTTAGCCGTGCCCTTAAGCATCTCATAGCAGACGGTAACAGCGTTGTGGTTATTGAGCATAATCTGGACTTGATACGTGCGGCCGACCACATTATTGACCTTGGTCCGGAGGCCGGGGCAGCTGGCGGAACGGTAGTTGCCGCTGGTACGCTGGCCGAGCTGCTACGAGCCGGGGGACACACCGCCACGGCACTTGAAGCCCACCTACAAGCGTAAAGCAACTCCGCGCTCTCAATATCGATAAACTTTCCTAAAAACCGACTGTTTTTCTCATAAATAGATTGACGGTTATCGATACCGATGCTACGCTAAAAAAGTCTTCAACTTCACATTCAATTGACTGAATTGATCGAATTGGGTGTGCTACCCACTCGGTAAAGAACGGGTAGTCATATATCGCGTAGTATTTCTTAATTTTCCGTAAGGAGGTTCAGTAGATGAAACTTTCACGAAGAAGTTTCTTAAAGGTATCGGCAGCGACCGGTATTGGGGCTGCGGTGTTGTCCGGTTGTGCCGGAACTCGTGTAGCAGTTCAGGACGGACCACAAGCAGACGGCCGCCCACGTGCGCTTGCCCAAGGTGAGTGGAAGCCTGCTGGCTGTGCCGGTTGTACGTCATGGTGTTCGAAAGAGGCCTACGTTCTCAACGGACGTGTGCTTAAGATTCGGGGCAACGCTCGCTCCAAGGTAAACGGTGCAGCGTCGTGTGCGCGTTCTCACCTCATCATTCAAATGATTTACGATCCGGACCGCATTAAGCAGCCGATGAAACGTACCAACCCCAAAAAGGGTCGGAACGAAGATCCAGGCTGGGAACCAATTACCTGGAATGAGGCCGTAGGCATGCTGGCCGACAAAATTGTTGAGCTCAGAGATAACGGTGAACCACATAAGTTTGCGACAACACGCGGGCGCTATACAGATTTGCGCGACGTAATTTATTCTCGCTTACCTCAGATCGTGGGCTCTCCGAACAACATCTCACACAGCTCTATTTGTGCCGAGGGAGAAAAGTTTGGCCCCTACTACACCCAGGGGTACTGGAACTATCGTGACTACGATCTGGAAAGGGCTAAGTTCACCCTGGCGTGGGGCGTTGATCCGCTCTGCTCATTTCGTCAGGTCTCGTACTACACCTCGGCTATGGGCCGCCAACTTGAGCGTGGCATGAAAATGGCCACCATCGACCCCAAGTACTCCAACACCGCTGCAAAAAGTGGCGAATGGCTGCCCGTGATTCCGGGTGAGGACGATGCGCTGGCAGTTGCCATGGCACATGAGATCCTTGTGAACGGCGGCTGGAGCAAAGAGTTTGTTGGCGACTTCACTGACGGTCGGAACCGCTTTGTGGTTGGACAAGAAGTTTCTGAGGACAGCTTTAACGAGGTGCACACCAACGGTGTGGTGAAATGGTGGAACATAGAACTTAAAGACCGCACACCTGAATGGGCAGAGCCGATCTGCGGTGTTCCTGCTGCACAGATTCGCCGAGTAGTTGCGGACATGGTAGCCGCCGCGCCCTACGTAGTTGTTATGATGGGTGGTGGTAGCAACATGCAGACGCGTGGTGCGTACAGCTCTATCGGCGTGCATGCACTTTCCGGACTGCTTGGAAGTAACGACCACGAAGGTGGTGTAATTACCGGAAGAAGCCCAAAGCGTGGAAGTGTACCAAGTTCAGCCGACTACCAGGACGACTTAGCTCGCAAGCACAGCAGCATGCAGAAAATTGACCAACGCGGTTACAAAAACATGCCAGCACTCAAAGACGGCAAAAGTGGTGGCGGTGTGGTGGCAAACCGCATGGCAGACGCTATTCTTTCGGAAGACCCCTACGCAATTAAGGTTGTTCTTGGCTACTGGAATAACTTTGCCTATGCCAACCCAGGCACACAGCGCTGGGAAGACGCGCTAAGTAAGCTTGATTTCTTCGCGCATGCGGTGACAATGTACTCTGAGATGAGTCACTTTGCCGACGTGCTCTTGCCCGCAACCTCTCATTTTGGCGAGCAAATGAGCATGCTGGGTCAGAAAGGTCACACGTATACGCACTACTGGGTGAGTCAACGCTTTCTTGAGCCGGTGTATGATGTAAAGAATCCTGAGACCGAACTCATGTGGATGTTGGGAGAGGCGCTTGCTGAGCGCGGCTTTGATAACTTCCACCGCTACCTGCGAGATGAGTTTACGGATCCGGAAACGGGACGATCGGCAACTAACGGTCTTGAGTTTGAGGAGTACTACAACAAACTTCGCTCACGGCCTATCTGGGATCCGGCCGAGTACGATGCGCAGGGCCAACATGGCGACCG
>JAIVHN010000266.1 GCA_020201015.1 Spirochaeta sp.
AGCTATGCTTGGTGCCGGAGCAAGTCCTTTGCTCGGACGCCCTCCGAGCTCGTCGAACAGCCGAACTCAGTTGCGCAGAAATGCCGTCACCTCCCCACGTTGAGCTTTTTCCGGAATTGTACGCAGCCGACGCGCATGACTACTTTACGTTACTCCAGGCATGCCCGGCGAAGACCAGCCGTGTGTTGATTGTCGCCCATAATCCAACGATAGAGATATTTCTGGGACAGGCAGGTGGTTTGGAACCGCGCATGAAACCCGCGGCGCTCGCCCTACTTCGCTTCGACAGTGCCGACTGGCAAGACGTGAAACCAGGTGCGGCACAAAAGCCAGCACTTTTGCTTACGGGACCCCGGAATAAGCATTAAGTAACGCGGTAGCGGCGAATAATTCCACGCACCGAGCCTGCGTACCCGGAGCCAAAAAGATTAAGATGGTTCAGCATGTGGTACAGATTATATAGATCAACGCGTTCCCGGTACCCCGGCGTTAGCGGATACGCCTCATCGTAGGCTAAAAAAAACCGCGGAGAGAAGCCGCCAAAGCACTCGGCCATAGCAAGATCCGCCTCGCGATGCCCGTAGTAGACGGCCGGGTCCATAATGACAGGGGCCCCGACGGTGTCACATAAAAAGTTGCCGCCCCAGAAGTCGCCATGAAGCAACGCAGGGTGTTCCGGCTCTGGCAGCAGATCCGCCAAGCGAGATATTATCTGTTCCACTCCGGTACGCATATCGCGGTCCGCCCGCCCGTTCCTTTCCGCTAACTCAATTTGGAACCGCAACCGTCGGCCTCCAAAAAACTCAATCCAGGACGCTGAAGGCGCGTTTGGTTGTGGTGTGGCGCCGATGAAGTTGTCCGAGGACAAGCCATACGATTCTCCACGAGAAGTGCGGTGCAGCTCGGCCATTTCTGAACCAAATCTGTCCCAGAACCCGCTACCTTGCCGCCCAGACTCGATATACTCCATGAGTAGGTACGACTCGCGGGTGCCTTCGTACAGCGCATAGGGCTCTGGAACCCTTGGCCCACCGGCAGACCGCAGCGCATCAAGCCCTTTTGCTTCGGCGCTTAAGAGCCCACGCGAGCTGGCACCATTTTGCTTAATAAAAACCTTGCGCCCGTCACTCAGTTCGAGTACGCCGGTGCGGCTCATACTGCCACCGGCTACACCTTGTACAGCAGAAGCCGTGAGTTCATTGCCAAAAACTGTCTTGAGAGCTGCTACAGGATCGGCTATTCCGGTTACCATACAGACACCCTATGTAAGCTGTTCCTCGAGATCTGAAAGAAGGTTGTCACAACCCTCCGATACCATGTCAAAAACAAGATCAAACCCGGCCTGGCCGCCAAAGTACGGATCAGGGATATCTTTCGCGTCATCTCCGTTCAAGTAGGCTCCAAAGAGTTTGATCTTTTTGAGCAGAGCCAGATCACCCGCCGCCATTCGTTCCATTTCACGATAGTGCGAACGATCCATGGCAAGAAGTACGTCGTACTCGCTTAGATCTTGCAGACGCAATTGACGGGCCATGTGGTCCAGCTGTACGCCCTTATCCTTCGCGGTTTGTCGCATTCGTGAGTCGGCGTTGTCTCCAACATGATAACTATGAATCCCAGAAGACTCAGTTTCCACCGCAGCTGTAAGACCACGTTCGCGCGCCTTATGGTCTAAAACGGCATGCGCTAACGGACTACGACAGATATTACCGGTGCATACAAACATTATCTTGATTTTCTTCACGTGTGTGCTCCTTGGTTGTGCGTACTCATCCGCGGTCACGGTATATCAACAACTGTGGTAGACACTGCTGCTCAACGCACGGCAGGCGGCCGCACGGCACGCGGCCGCACGGCACGCGGCCGCACAACAAGCACCTGTCCGTGATCGTGAAGCTCAAAGTAATACTCCGAGCCTATGCGCTCAATGCCGATATTGCCAAGATCCCCAGTCTCCGGATGCTGTGCCCCACGGAGCACCTGCCGGGAGATAGACCGAGGATCACGGAACTGCCCAAGCATTGGCCCAAGGTCAATGATCTCCAGCGCTTGATCTGTCCCGTCCTCCGGCAATACCGGATAAACAACGTACATATGAGCCGCGCGTTGTAAGGTCTCAAATGCGAAAAGCCGGTTTCGGTCGGCGTCGTCAACATACCCGCGCGTCCGCCCTTCCACGGTTAGGTAGTAACGCTCGGCTATTCGTCCTTCACTCAGTACCAGCACTTCGGCTGGCACCAAAGCAGTATGATCTTCCGAGTGCGGCACCGGGCCCTGTTCAAGTGGAAGTACCACCTCAAAAATAAGAAGCAGTGCATAAACAATAACCGGCAGCGGCATACAACACTCCCCTATGCAGACCCGGCAGGCGCCCTACGCCGCACCGATGAGCTTTTTCACTACACCAAGCAACTTTTCAGAGTCAAAAGGCTTCACAATCCAGCCGGTAGCGCCAGCTTCTTTACCTTCCTGCATTTTACTCTGCTGCGACTCGGTGGTTAGCACCACAATGGGCAAGAATTTGTGCTGTCCCTGCTCACGCACCTTGCGAACTAAGCCAATACCGTCAAGGTTAGGCATGTTTACATCGGTCACGATAAGGTCGAGACCGCCTTCTTTTAGCTTCTCAAGACCTTCCAATCCATCGCCTGCCTGCACTACGCCGTAGCCAGCTTGATCGAGTACGTACGAGACGCTTTCTCGAATTGCACTGGAGTCGTCTACTACCAGAACCCTTTTTGCCATGTGGCCACCTTCCGAGCAGAGGCTGCAAGACTTCCCACGCGAGAAAAGTCTTGCATCAATTGAGTATTTTCTTACTAGCAGTATCGTTGAAAAACTGGGGCATTGCAACCGACAGCTTACCCAACGCCTTCGGCGGCCCCCTCGTACATGAGATTTATTTTGCTTTGCCTAGGCATTCACCTCCGCGGGAACTTTCTGTAGAGTACAAATGGTCTATGCATGAGTCAAACTCACCGACGAACCAGGAGCTTCACATGAAATACATCATTACCGTCTTGCTGTGCCTCGGTCTTGGCTTAGGCAGCGTCACCAACGCCCGGGCCCAAGGCAAAGGAGTAGCGGCCGGAATCATGCTCGGAAGTCCAACAGGAATCACGGTTCTTCTGAGGGAACAAGTAGCACTTGGTGCGGCCTGGAGCTTTCAGGACTATATTCACCTGCATGGCGATCTTTGGCTTTATAATGGCCCTCTTGCCGAGCCGGTTGACTGGTATATCGGTGTTGGTGCGAAATTCCGCGCCTTCTCAGATGACCGCAGAAAGGAAGACTTCCCAGTAGGCATTGGCGCTCGGGTACCATTCGGGCTACGCTTTTTTCCGTTAGAAGAACTGGAACTGTTTCTAGAGTTTGCCCCAGGAATCTCGCTGGTGCCGGATACTAGTCCAGATCTTGACGCTGTGCTCGGAGTTCGTTTTCATTTCTGAGCAACACACCTTTACCACGAATACAATCGGAGTTATCTTACAGGTATGGAACAGAGCACAAAGCAACACGCCGCCCTCGACTTAACCGGAGCAACATGCACATCCTGCGTAATTGCCATTGAGCATTTAGGCAAGCGGATTAAAGGTGTTAGCGACATATACGTAGACCGGCAGACCAAGTCAATTGAAGTTGAGTATGACGGTAACCTTCAGAGTCTGGCAAAAATCCAGGAATTTGTACACCGAATAGGGTATGAAGCAACAATCAGGGAAACGGAAGCCGCTGACGCTGGAACAAAGCCTACCGAGTAAAAGATCCAGCCCCGCTAAGAGCAATCTCCCGGCAGGCGGACTTCAAAGTCGCCGCTGGGCATCTGCTGTCTCCTCACCCGACTGTAGACGAGCAACCATGGTATTTAACTTAGAAAGGCGTTGGGCCAGTAACCGAGCTAAGAATAGACCATAATGTGGGTGGCGCTTTATTACATCAACAAAGTCATTCTTTGACACACGTATAAGGGCCGATTGTCCCCGCGAAACCACCGTTGCCGAACGCCGGTTATTGAGCAAAAAAGACATCTCGCCTAAGAAAATATCGTCCGGGGACAAAGTTGATACCAGGTTGCTACCGGAGTAGATCTCGAGCTTACCGGAAACTATGTAGTATAGATGGTTTGACTCTGAGACCACCGTTGCCGAACGTCGGTTATTAAGCAAAAAAGACATCTCACCTAGGAAAATATCGTCCGGCGACAAAGTTGATACCAGGTTGCTACCGGAGTAGATCTCAAGCTTACCGGAAACTATGTAGTATAGATGGTTTGACTCCTCGCCTTCGGTAAAGACAACCTGCCCGTTATTGCAACGCAACTCTTCTTGATCAGCAAACACGCCCGGAACCGCATTGCTCGCGTGATTCGAATGAGTAAACTCAAACGACACCTCATTGCCGCGGTCATTGTAACCAAGATTCTCCACATAATGGCCAACCATCTTTATCCCATGCCCATGCAGCGATAGGTTCAACTCGCCGCTCGCGTCCTTTCGTTCACGCCAGTTAAAACCATCTCCTTGGTCTCGTATAGAAAAATAAGAACGCTCAGGCGTAATGCGGTACGAGAAAAAGACCTTGCGCCTGCGGATCTCACTGTCCATACACTTGGTTCGAATAAGTTGGAGAATGTCTCCGTGCGTTTCCAGCCATTGGGTTTTTTCGTCATACGTAATCCGGCAGTTCCCATGTTCCACCGCGTTCATTAGCAGCTCGAAAAGCGACACATGAAGCCTGTCTTTTTGCTCGCGGTTCACGTAACTTGAGTTGTATAGATAGTTGGTTACCAGATTCGCGTAGGTTCGAATATTGGAGGGGTCGTTATCCATGACGAAACTCCCAGAAATTGTACCGAGTAATGCATTCTGGAGTTCGCGCTGAAAAACAATCTGCCGATTCTGGATGAGAATACGCAAAACTCTATAGAACGTGCCTACAAACTCTCCACGGCTAATGAGACACAACACGTTGGAGTTCGGTGTTTTGTGCGTGACCGCTAGCTCGTCTTCGCGCGTATGAACCCCAATTATTCCGCCGTAATGCAGCCAGGGATCGGCTTTAATTTTTTCCAGTACAAGGTCGGTATCCATCTGACGGTCTGAGAAGTGAATTACGTTGATCTCAGGAAGCTCAAACTCAAGGTATTCAAGCGCCTCTATTGGGTCGTTAAGGAAAACAGGCTGAAAATAGTTGCCGAACTTCGCGCAGATTTGAGTTATGCGATCATTTAACTCGAGGTCCGTACTTATGACCGGAAGCTTGCGAAGCGCGCCGGTCGAATAAAGCGGGTCGTGTGCCATGATTTCATATATCGGCGAATTCTGCAGCAAAACTTGAGGAGAGACCCAAACGGCGAAAAATCTCAATGGTTACCGGCGAGTGATTCAATGTGTAAAAGTGTATTCCTTCTACATCACGAGCCAAGAGGTCATAACATTGCCGTACCGCCCACTCCAGTCCAAAAGCGGCAATCTCGGCGTCGTTCGCGCACTTCTGTATACCTTTAAGAAAGTCAGCGGGGTACCGGGCCCCAAGGGCCAATTCCGGTGTTCGTTCAAAGCTCGCTTGGTTGAGAATCGGCATGATACCCGCAACAATAGGCACCGTTATCCCGGCCAGTCGACACCGCTCGGTAAAGTCATAGAAGTCCCGGTTGTCAAAGAAAAGCTGCGTACAAATGTAGTCGGCCCCGGCATCGACCTTTTCCTTAAGATACCGCATCTCATGCAGCCGATTAGGCGTCGCCGGATGCCCTTCGGGGAAGCCAGCAACACCAATACCAAAACCCCGCGGACTCGGATGAACACCACGGCTGTTAAACTCACTGATATACGACACAAGATCTGCCGCTTGAGGAAACTCTTCACGTGCCGGATCGTGCAGCTCTCCCTTGGGGGGATCACCCCTAAGTGCCATAATGTTATCAATCCCGGCGTTTGCATAACGGAGCAGCAGCTCTTCTAGTTCGGACCGTGACTGCCGTACGCATGTCAGGTGTGGAATAGGGTCAAGTTGTGTCTCGCTCTTAATACGCAACACGAGGTCATGGGTTCGATCACGAGTACCTCCGCCCGCGCCATAGGTAACCGATACAAAACTCGGTTGGAGTGTTTCCAGCCGACTCAAGGTGGAAAACAGTTTTTCACTTCCGGCAGGAGTTTTTGGCGGGAAGAACTCAAAACTAAAGCTCCGCTTGTGTGCGGCAAAAATATCGCCAACATGCATTAGCGGCACACCTCCCGAGATGCCGAATCAACACGCGCCAACTCACGTTCCGAAAGTCGAAACTGCAGAGACTCGACAGCTCGCGTTGCCTGCACGCCGCTGCGTACACCTACTGCGGTGACTACCGCCTTGCCAAAGAAGCGTGTAGTCCAGTTAAGAACCACCTCCGCGGTCTCTACCCCACGTTCTCCAGCAACATCCTCCAACACACGTAGCAAGGGTTCCGTCCGCTTCAAATACAGGCTACGAAACCGATGAGAGAAACGACGCAGGCCAGGAACATCCCGAACAGTGCGCGGGTTGTCATGGTACGCACCACTTAAAATACCCTGCGCAAGTGGTGAGCACGCGATAACGGTGACGCCGAGTTGGCGACACGCCGACAGCACATCGTTTGCCTCTATGCGGCGATCAAGCAAGTTAAACCTGACACGGTTTGCCCAAAGGCTCATGCCTTCGTCGGCAAGACAACTTGCGGCTTTGGCTATTTGCTCGGCCGAGAAGTTACTCACACCGATACCAGAGATTTGCCCCGCACTCTTAAGGGCGGCAGCACTTCGTATGAGAGTATCCGTGGAGACCGCGCCTCGCGGAGCCGAAAACTGGTAGAGGCCAATATGGTATGGATTTAGTGCGGACTCGTGTTCCACTTGATGGGTATTTACACTGGAGGCGACAAGGAACGGTGCACTGCGTGCAAAAGCTATAAAGGGTTCACGCTGACCAGGTTCTGTCGAGGACAACGCGTCTGACAAGGCGCGAGCAGCAATGCCGCCCCCGTAGCGCTCGGATGTCTCGAACCAGTTTAGCCCACCGCCTACCGCCACGGATACAATCTCGTTTACCGTCTCCTGAGGCAGCTCTCCCCAATAACGCCCCACAGCCCCGGTTCCGCCTGAAAATTGGGCAGTTCCGAGGCCGACTGGAGTTATTTGAGGCCCATCTACACCGAGCCGGTAGAGCGGTAGCGTGGTATTTTCCATGCAGTCCCGCGTTTAAATTCCCAGACTACTTAGAGTAAAACTCGACGATGAGTTGCTCTTCAGCAATTGTCGGGATAATGTCACGGGTCGGCAAAACGGAAACCGAGGCAGACATATCATCTTTGGATAATGCGAGCCAAGGTGGTACCGAACGTGTTGCATTATCTGCAAGATACTGCCGAACCATGTCCTGGGTGGGCTTGCGTGGGCGAACACTTACCGTATCTCCAGCGCGAACCAGTACAGAT
>JAIVHN010000184.1 GCA_020201015.1 Spirochaeta sp.
CGGGATATCGGGTTGGTTTGGCTGTACTTGCTGCCGCGGTGATACGCATGAGTTATCGCGAGCCTGACCCCGAACAATTCTACCGCATCATAACAGCGTTTCAGTTGTGTTTCTTGTTGTCTATTCCGTTAATTCTTCTTCTACGTGATCCGCACAGTCCCGTCCACGTCTCGGCCATGGTAATCGGGCTTATTGCGGTGGTATTACTCTTGCCCAACCGACAGTTGTCTTCCTTTGTTGTGGCGGTAATTGTGACTACCGTCTACCTTACGGCCTGCATTTTTTACCTCTCATTGAGTGCTCAAGACCTTTTTACCGCCATCTTCATGACGATTGGAACGCTTATAGCAACCGGGTTTATCCTCACGCGCACAAACATGGAGAGCCACCGCGGCTTTGCTGCTCTTGTGCTGGAACGTCGTGCAAGTAAAAAGCTTACTGCCGAGGTCGAGGAGCGCAAGCGTCTCGAGCACGAGCTTCAGCACCAGGCAACTACCGACGTTCTCACCGGCCTGCCAAATAGACGAGGCTTGCAGAACGTGCTCGAGTCGGAGTTTGATAGGTGTGCTCGTTATGCCCGTCCATTGGGAATGCTCATGATCGATGTCGATCATTTCAAGAAGGTAAACGACACCTATGGGCATGAAGCTGGAGATGTGGTACTGCAAGAGCTTTCCTCTATGATGAGAGGCATCCTGCGACGCCCGGACTCGGTCGGCCGCTACGGTGGTGAGGAGTTTATTGCAATTCTTGCCGAGTCGAGTGAGAAGCAAGTCGTGGATGCCGCGTCTCGTCTTATTCAGCAGATCTCGCATGCTTCCATAGTAGTTGCCGATACCGAGATACAGGTTACCGTTAGTGTCGGCGCATCGGTGCGGCACCCGTCCGATACCTCGGTAGATGCGGTGATCCGTCGTGCCGATGCTGCGTTGTACCGCGCCAAGCGCTCCGGGCGAAATCAGATTTGTATCGAGGCGGCTGAGTCCGGCTGCCTCGGCCCCCTCTAAGTGCGTCTGCTCAGTGAATTGGAGCCACCAGTATTCGGGCTCCGGCGGCAAGGCCTAATGTGAAGAGCGCCTTGCTCTCAATGTGACATACGCTCAGTGTTCCGGCGGTCGGGTTGATCTCGGTTACGAGAAATACTTCGCCGGGAGTGAGCATGTGCTCTTTCATGAGGATGAGAAACTCGGGGTCCTCATCTCCTATGCGAACTACTGTTACCTGGTCACCCTCGCTACACCTATCAAGCGGAACCGAGAGCCGACGCTCAATCGCCCCGCTCGAGTCAGGAATAGGATCACCATGCGGGTCGGTTTGAGGATACTCAAGATAGGTGTCTATTCGTTCTATGAATCGTTCCGATACCGCATGCTCAAGTGCCTCGGCATCCTCATGCACCTCGGTCCAGTCATAACCAAGCACTTGTTCTAAAAAGGTCTCTATTAAACGGTGCCTTCTAATCATGGTGACAGCAAGCTTCCTGCCGGTTGCGGTCAGCAAGACCCCTTTTCTGGGTGTGTAATCTACCAGTGCGCGCGCGCTTAGGTGTTTTACCATTGAGGTCGCTGTACCGGGAGTTACCGCCATAGCGTCCGCGAGCTGCTTCATTCCCACAATTTCACCTTCCGCGCGTTCCTGTTGTGAAAAAATTACCTTGATATACTGTTCAACCGTGCTCGTGGGCCTTGCTTCAGTTTTAATCCGGGATTTTGTTGCCACGTGGATCTCTCCCTTCACCTGTATACTTGTGGGCCAGTGCTTCACGAAGTTCGCCGTCGGTATAGTGCTCTAAATAGTCTGCAGCCGGGTGCAGTTCGTCTAACAACACGTTGCCTTCATCATGAAAAAAGCGTTCCCATAGTCTGTGGGAGCGGAGCAACTCGTGAGCCTGCTTCATTCCCTGAGGCGTAAGATAGTAGCGCTTACCGGTACGGCTCACGCTGCCGCTGAGTCTGAGCGTTATGAGTGCCAGACGCAACATACCTGAACCTGCCGGAAACGGCGACCCCGGTAACGAGCGCAACTGTTGTAGATTAAGACCGGTGGGCTCCGGTACCAGCACCGCATTGCCCTTAGTAGAAAACGTCTCGGTATGCCGCACTAAAAGGCCAAGGATATCCTGACGGGCAACCACCACCCGCCGGTGAAGGAGGGTCAGTGCTTGAGGAATTACCCCGTTCTCGGGGGCCGTCAGCAGCGCTGCCGCAACATGCCCCAGCACCGCAGCGGTTACTGCTACACCGCACGCCACAACTAAAAAGCTCACCAACCTTTTGGTCAACAAATGCGCAGTCGCACCGGGTACAATGAGCATAGCAATGACCAGTATGCTTCCAACTACTTCAAAGGCTGCGACGGTAGTTAACGCAACCAGCACCATCAGCAGGTAATGCATGCGCCCGGAGCCTATTCCCAGCGCGTCGGCCAGGGCCGGGTCAAACCCTGCCAGCCGCAGCTCTTTGAAAAACAACACAACCACCGCCAAGTTTACGACCGTGATAACCCCGAGCACAGCTACTCCTCGGGGAATTGCCAGGCCGAAGAGCTGCAGTGTGTAAAGCGGAACCAGTTCAACGGCTCCAAATAGGACATGCTCCGGGTGTATGTCCACGTGCTGTGCGGCTTGCTCAATGAGAATAAGTCCGACCGCAAACAGGACGGTGAATACAACGCCCATTGCAGCTCCCTGCTCCAGCCGCCCATAGCGCTGCACTAACTGTACGAGTACTGCGGTCAGAACACCAATAACGGCCGCGCCAAGAAACATCACCCCACTTGCGTGGCTCGAGGTCAGGATGAACGCAACCGCAATGCCTGGCAGCACTGCGTGACTAATAGCGTCTCCCATCATGCTCATTTTCTTCAACACCAAGAATGAGCCGACAAGGGCAGAAGCAAGTCCGGCGAGCGCGGCGGCCACAACAATCCAGGTATCAAGAGATGTCCAGATCATGTCTCCACTCCTTGCTCGGCTGGTAGGTGATGCACGCTTCCGGGGGTGAGCTCCTCAATGCTGAGTGATCTCTCTAGCTCCGCCACTAACTCGGTGCCCAGCACATGTTCAATGAAGTCTGCGCCTTGATCTACGTGGGAGGCTGCTACATCGGCATGTTCAAGAAGGTAGATCTCCCAGAGCCGATGGTTGCGGGTAATTCGGTGCGCCTCAACCCGACCTTTCTCGGTGAGTAGGTAGGCTCGCTCACGGGTTTCTCGCAGGTGTCCGGCTTTTTCAGCGGTGTGAATTGCCCGTTCAAGTTCTTGATCCCCCCACTCGCGCGAGTCTCGTAAGGTGCGGATAGAGATCGGCTTGCTGTGGTCATAGATTGCCTCGCCACATTCATAGAGGCAGCGGAGAATGTGATGCAGCCGTGTCTGCCGTCGTAGTTTGAGTGCATCAACGGCCAGCGGTACAACGCCGTGTGTTTTTCCAAAAAACAGACTAAAGAGAAACATAGAGCCGGTTACACAGACAATAACCGCACCGGCTGGTAGCCGTGGGGCCATAGCACTTATTGCCGCTCCAATGTACCCGCCAAGCGCACCAATGACGGCAGATATCAATACCATCTTTGCGAGGCTATCTGTCCAGAACCGGGCCGCGGCTGGTGGAATTATGAGTACCGCAATCACCAACACAATTCCCACAGCCTGCAGGCCTAGCACCGTAACGCCTACAACCAGGCTCATGAGAAGTACATCGAGCCCGTGGACCGGCCACCCATCACCGGCCGCAAAGTCCTCGTCAAAAGTATAGAGACGCAACTCCTTGAAAAGTAGGGTAGCGAGTACCACAATTCCCAAGGCTGCAAATCCTATGAGCAGGGCATCGGCACGGATCATGCTAGCCGTGCGACCGTAGATGAAGGAACCCAGCCCGGCGGCTGAAGCGCCACGCATCTGTTGAATAATGCCTAACAGTGCAATGCCAAAGCCGAAGAATACACTCAGCATTATGCCAAGTGCTGCCTCTTCAGAGAGTTTGGTGAGACGGTTAATGAGCAACACGCACCCCATTCCGGCAAGACCGGAGATCAGGGCGCCAGTCAGTAACAAGGGGAGGCTGCGTGCATCTGCACCGAGAGCGGTAAGCACAATAAAGGCGCCCGCTACACCGGGTAACGCTGCGTGGCCAACTGCATCGGCAAGCAGCGCTCGCCTGCGCAACAGCAGAAAAACCCCAATAACACCCCCTGCAATCCCAAGCATGACAACCCCAAACACCACAACACGGGTGTTGTAGTCGGCAAGCATGAGGACGCGAAGGAGACGGTCGTTCATGGCTTAATTCCCCCAATAGCGTCGACCGCGCGGTCTAATAGGGTCAGGCGTCCACCGTAGGTTCGTCGCAGGTTCTCCTCGGTGAACACCTCACTGCAGGCGCCTGCGGCGACCACGCGCATGTTTAGCATAATGAGGTGGTCAAAGTAACGCCGCACGGTTTCAAGGTCATGATGTACGACGAACACCGTTTTGCCTTGTTCCCGCAGCTCCTGCAATATTGCCATGATTGCCTCTTCGGTGGATGCATCAACACCGGCAAAAGGCTCATCCATGAAATACATCGATGCGTCCTGCACCAAGGCGCGGGCAAGAAATATTCGTTGCTGCTGCCCTCCGGAGAGGCGGCTGATCTGGCGGTCAGCAAAATCCGCCATTCCGACCTGGTCCATGGCTTCACGTGCTCGTTCACGGTAGCGGGCAGTTACCGGCTTAAACCACCCAATCTTGCGATACAGTCCCATAGCTACCAACTCAAGTGCAGTAATTGGGTAGGTCCAGTCTACGCTTTCCCTTTGGGGGACGTAACCTACAATCAGGCGTTGCTCTTTGTACGGCCGGCCAAAGATCTCCACGTTGCCAGAGGTGTGGGGCACAAGATCCAGAATCGCCTTAATGAGGGTACTCTTACCCGCGCCGTTGGGGCCTACAATCCCTGCAACTACGGCCGAGGGAACATCGAGGTCGATATCCCACAGAACCGGCTTGCGGTTATATGCCACAGTGAGGTCGCGGACAAAAAGGGCTGGCGGATTCGCCGTCGGACTCCCCGCCCCTTGCTTGTTTGTGCTCTGGTTGTGATTTTTCAAAATGTCCATTTGCATTACTCCAACTATGCCTTCAGTTAGCGGGAAAGTCTACCGTGGAGACCGCGTTCCGGAGCGGTACCGCCAAGCCCACGTGCAACCGTGGTTGCGTTGTGATCTATCATGCCGATGTAGGTGCCTTCGTAGCTTTCCGGTGCTCCCATAGCGTCCGAGTAGAGCTCACCACCAAGCTCTACCCGATGGCCGCGAGCAGCCGCTCCTTCAACAATTGCCGTCATGGCGCGGTCCGGCACCGTGGTTTCGGCAAAGACTGCTCGTACATCGTTCTGTACGATAAAGTTCACCAGACTATTAACGTCTTCCAAGCCCGCCTCGGACTCGGTGCTGATCCCTTGCACGCCGACAACCTCTACGCCGTAAGCACTGCCAAAGTAACCAAAAGCGTCATGGGCCGTGATTAAGACGCGCCGGTTCTCCGGGATTGTTGCCATGACTTCGTGGACGTAGGCGTCAAGTTCCTCTAACTGGGTAAGATATGCGTCGGCGTTTGCCCGGTACTCTGCCGCTCCGTCTGGGTCGAACTCGCTCAGTGCATCTGTCACAACATTCACGGCGCGCATCCAGAGCGATACATCCATCCAGAGGTGTGGATCAAAAGTCTCCTCATACGCGGCGTCATCTAACAGCAGTGACTCATCAACCGCCTCACTGACCGCAAAAACCGGACGCGTCCGAGCCATCTGCACGAGCGTATCCCCCATACGGCCTTCCAGCAGCAGGCCATTGTAGAAAACGATATCAGCACTTTGCATGCGGGCAACGTCTGAGCGAGTGGGGCGGTAGAGGTGCGGGTCTATGTCCGTACCCATGAGGGAGTGCACGGCGGTGCGCTCGTCACCCACCTGGGAGACGATATCGGCAATCATGCCGGTGGTGGCAACTACTGATATCCGGTTGCTACCGGATTGATTGATCTGTGCCTCTTCCGCAGAGCAGGCACCAAGCAAAAATAGAAACGCTATGGTGAAAACTCCGGTTAGGCGTTTATATATATTTTTATTTGTCATAACAAACTCCTAAAGCATGCTTTCCGAAACTAAGACTTTGACGCATCAAAACATATAAGATTAGCTAAGGAAAGTCAAGCCTTGCTGGTCATAGTGGCAGGCATGTATTCTTTCACGGTGGCAGACGCGTACCTAATTCTATGCGTGATGCAGTTGCCGCATCGTTAAGCGATATAGCATACTGTATGCATGAGAAGAAACCACGTGTCATGACTCCCTCTGAAGTATTTAACGCAATGAGTCGGCGCGGTGCGCAGGGAGCCGCGCCCCAACACCTATCGGTTATATCCGGAGCGGTTCCTTTGGAGCTTTCTGGCACGCTATTTCGGGTAGGACCCGGGCGCCTGCGAAACTATGGCTTAGACTATGACCATCTCTTTGACGGAGATGGCTTTGTTCAGCGTTTTTCGTTTTCTCAGGGCACCGTGCGGTTTCGCTCCGCCTATGTTGAAACACCGCAGTTTACCCGGGAAAAGCGACACGAGCGCCCCATGTATCGCAGTTTTGGCACCAACCTTCCAGGGGGGCTGCTTCGCAACGCCTTCCGGTTTAATCTTAAAAACGCAGCCAATACCACACCGCTCATGGTAAACGGGGATTTGCTTGTGTTGTGGGAAGGAGGGGCGCCCCACCGAATAAACCCGCAGTCGCTGGCTTATCGAGGTCACTGGACGGGTGGTGGGCCGTTGCGGTCCCGTACTGCAGTAGAGCGCATAATGGGTAACGGCCGCCCCTTTAGCGCACACCCAAAACGCATTCCAGGAATACCTGAGATCTTCAACTTTGGCCTGTCACCGGGGCTGCGACAGCGTCTACTCCTGTACAGGGTCAATCCCGACACCGGTGCTGTTCAGGTGTCTGAGACAGTGCTTCCGAGACTTACTTTCATGCATGACTTTGCGGTTACCTCTTCCGGAAGGCGGGTGTTTTTTGATGTGGGCGTGGCCTTTCACCTGCTGCCTGCCTTTGCTGGCTTGATCCCACCAGCTGCATCCATCCGCGAGGATTCCAACGCGCAAACTATTATTCGAGTATTTGACAACGCCGACCAGCAGCAGATTATTCCCGGGCCAAGCGGTTATGTGTTCCATATTCCTAACGGATACGAGGAGGAGTCTGAGGCAGGGGCTACGGTCATTGTCGATACCTGCTGGCTTCAGCGTTTTCCTGAGACCGATGATTTTCACGCAATGCTTAATAACCGGTTTCCGCGAAATCCACTTCTTCCGACTCTTACACGGCATAGGATTGACCTCACAAATAATCTTGTAAGCAGTGATGAGCTCAGTGAGTATTCACTGGAGTTGCCCGCCATTAATCCTGCTTTCCAAGGTCGGCGTCATCGCTACATCTGGGGAATTGCCGAGCCACCAACACGGCGTCCCGCAGCGACCATGTTCGGTATCGCTAAGGTTGATACTGATGTGGCTCACACCACGTACCGCGACTACTATCCATTCATCCTGGGAGAGCCGGTCTTTGTTTCGTCGGGTAATGCCGAAGACGAAGGCTACCTCCTGCTATTGGCCTTTGATCCGCAAGACTCGCAGGGGCTGCTGCTTATTCTCCGGGCGGAAAACTTAGAAGAGGCTGCACGCCTTGAGTTGCCGGAGGCGACACCCTTAGGATTTCATGGTCTGTGGGCAGGGGACGAAGCGTAAAGGGTAGCGAGTGGGCAAAGAGTAACGTGGCTGTTCGCCCCCCCCCCGAGGCTGTAGCCTGGGCGAAACCCAACACGAAAATAGCCCCGGGTTTTTAACCCCGGGGCCTATATATAGAGCGTTTATCTGGTGGCTGCGAAGTTCCCTGCGTTATTCAACGAATCCTTGTTCGGTGCTCAGTATTGTTGAGGAGACGTTCAGCATTACGCCATAAATGACCTTGGAACCAATATCCGCCGCCGTGTAGGTGAGTTGCTGCGCAACAATGGCAAACTCATAGTCCGCAACGCCCAGAGACATTAATGCTGGCATGAGATACGCGCCGGGATACAAAAACCAGGACACGTAAAAGAGTGGCAATATCGCCCCAAAGATTCCCTTGGCCTTGCTTTCCCCCATGTTTTTCTTACCCTCACGGATAACGCGGGTGATAAGCACGAGAACCCAAACGAAAAAGACTGTAGAAATGAAGCCCCATACCAACCATGCGGTCATATTTTCCGCAACTCGGCCGGGCTCATAGAACTGACCCACGTATCCAGTGATGATCATGAGTACACCGGATAGGCTGAACTGGAAAAGATACTTTCGGAACGCTACGCCAGCAATGCCAGCAACAAAAAGAATTTGGATAAGCAGCATTGGGACGTCAATCATCCAGTTGAGATAGCGGAATCCGTTGGTGAATAGTTCTGCACCCTCTCGGATCACATATGTCCCCGCCATGGCATCAAAAGTGTAGGCGGCTGTCCAGCTCTGTTTTTGCGTATACAACAACAGCAACGCCGAAACCATAACCACCACAGACAGCACCGATGACATCCGGTATTTTGGCATGTTAGAATTTTTGGTGAGAATAAAATACAGCAATGAGGCAGCCATTACGGCATAACCAAGCGTCAGAACATGTCCAACAACCTCAAACGCTTCAATTGATAAAGTAAATTGCGAAAGATCCATTTACGACTCCTTGAGTAATGTTAACGGTAAGTTACCCTTAATGTTGCGCAACAGTCAAATACAAAACATGGACAAAAGTTGGACAGGAGTTTACACTTTGTAGCATGTTTCCTATAAGTGTAGTTTCACAGAAGACCGGGCTCACTCCGGATGTCCTGAGAGCCTGGGAACGTAGGTACCATGGTGTGCGAACACAGCGGGATGATGGGGGACGGCGTGTCTACTCACGCGAGCTTCTCGATCGGCTGATCGTCATAGCTCGTTTACTCCGCGCCGGTTATCGCATTGGCGATGTTGTGGAGCTCGACTCCCAAGAACTTGTGGAGCGTCTTGAAGAGCTTGCTCCGTCTCAAGCTCAGGGTTCGGGTTATGCATCCTTTACTGCTGGAACTGCGAGCTCTACACGTAGCGGCACCGAAAAAGAGCCGATGGAGGCAGCGGTGCAGGCAGTGCTCAAGCTAGATGCAGGTGCGCTGCGAGAAGCCGCACAAATGGCGCTCACCAGTCATGGACGTCTGGAACTGGCGGACGGGTTTGTATTTCCTGTGATACGTCAGGTGAGGGCGCTTCAGCTGTCTCGCCAAGCGCGCAGTGTTCATCTGTCCTTTGCACACAGCAACCTGCGTATTATTGCCGGAATGTTTCTTGTTTTGTCCTCGGAAGGCACAGGCAATACTATCCTCGTGGCGACACCGGTGGGGTATGGTTCCGATCTCGGTTGCGTGGCCTCGGCCGTACACATTCATGCGGCTGGACACACGCCTGTTCTGCTGGGAGCAGAGGTTCCTGTGGAAGATATCGTTTCCATTGTCCAGGATGGCGGCGGGGCTGGGGTGCTCATAACTTTCGTTTGTGAAAAATACGATTCAGCTCTGTATGCGGAGTGCCTGAGGCTGCGGGAGGCGCTGCCGCTGGAGATACCGGTGTACTTTGGAGGACGAATACCTGAGACACTTGTGCGCGACTTGGTCGACCAGGGTTTGATACAGTTGCAGGACATGGCGCATCTGCGCAGTGCATTGTCTTAGGGCGCTTTCCTCGGGCAGACAGACCGGCAAAGGTGCGCATTTTGATCTTTCAGCTTGTATCGCGTACACTGCGACTATGAGTGATATAGACAGCAAGCTCCGGCAGCTTGAAGATATTCTGCAGGGCTTGAGTTCCGTCGGCGTGGCATTTTCCGGTGGTGTCGACAGCGCCTTACTTGCGCAGGTGGCCCACGCAACCTTGGGAGAAAGGGCAGTTGCTATTACCGTCATTGGCCCCATGCATCCTGAGCTTGAGGTGCGTGGTGCCCAAGAGGTTGCTGCTGAGATAGGCATACGGCTTGAACGGGTACCGCTTGAGAACTTTGAGCTTGAGACCTTTCAGAACGACAGCAAGCGTTGCTACCACTGCAAGCATCAGGTCTTTGGGCTCATCCAGCGCACCGCGACTGAGCTTGGGCTTGCCCAAGTGGTTGACGGCTCGAATGCGGACGACTTAGGTGACTACCGCCCCGGCATGCAGGCCTTGCGTGAGGCAGAGGTGAGAAGCCCCCTGTTAGAGGCAGGCCTCACCAAGGCAGAGATCCGCGAACTCTCACGGCGCTACGGCCTGAGCACCGCAGAGCACCCTGCTATGGCCTGCCTCATTACGCGCTTTCCATTTGACGAGGTGCTGAGCAATGAGAAAATCCGGCGCGTGGAGCAGGCCGAGGACTACCTGCGCAGCCTGGGTCTTAGGCAACTGCGGGTTCGCTCCCACGAGGACGGGCGCCTGGCACGGATCGAGGTTGCCCCGGAAGAACGTGTCCTGCTCCTGGATGCCGAACTGCTTGATCAGGTCGATGCGCACCTGCGCGAGCTTGGCTTCCACCACGTCGCGCTGGAGGTTGGCGGCTACCGCACCGGCAGCATGAATCACTAGGGGGTGTGGTGAGCACCCCCTATGTTAACTAAACTCGTTCCACCGCAACAATGAGCTCACTCATCATTGCATGGCCAGATATAGGCTCGGTGCGGAAGTCGCACAAGTCGTGTGGGTTGAATCCGCCAAGTTCACGCGATACCTCGAGGTACGGTGAGCGGTTCCCATACCCAGCCGGTGCAAACAGCATGTCCGGGTGAATGCGCTCGGTAACCATGATGCGCACCTCGGCGGTGCGGCCGTTGTTTGCTCGCAGCCGTACCGTGTCGTTGTCCGACACACCAAGTTCAGCCGCGCGTTCGGCGTTCATCCAGATACGGTTGGTATCATAGTCCTTGGTAATCTGCGCCAGCATGGGGATGTTGGCGGTACAGACGTGCGAGTGGTAACCTTGTTTGCCGTGGATGACACGGAACTCGTTTGCCTCCAGGGCAAGGCCGGTCGCAGGTTCGCGCCACTCGGCAATACCGTTGAAGCCAGCCTGGGCAAAGCGCTGGCTGTAGAACTCAATCAGGCCTGAGGGAGTACCAAGCGGTGGAACCGGGTTGCGATCGTTTGAGGCTAAGAACATGCGCGGATGCATAGTCGGTGGTGCTGGCTTGTCGCCGGGCAGGAGATTGCCGCAGCCGCCGGGGACCACCGGTTCGTCGTAGGTCAGGCCTTGGGTAGAGCCCATGCGCTTGAGATCGGCCAGGCTGAAGGGTTGCTCTGCTAGCAATGCTTCGTTCCAATCGTCAAGTGTGAACGCAAAGTACTGCCCCACGCCCATCTTTTGCGACAAGAGCGTAATGATCTCATCAAAGGTCTTGGTCTCGGGGTGTATCTTGTCAACGACCTTGGTCCGCATGCAGACCGTTGCACCGTCGGTCTTGATGATCTCTTCGCGTTCGGCAAAGCTTGGCTCCGGAAGGATGTAGTCGGCTTCAATTGCGGTCTCACTCATGTGGGTTTCAAACACTACCAAGAGGTCAAGCGCGCGCATGCCGTCCCGCATGTGTTCATAGTCTGGGAAGGACCGCACCGGGTTAAAGTGACGGACAAACCCCGCTTTAACCTTGCCTTCTTTGGCCCGTTGCATTGTTACATGCGGCAGCCCGGTCGTCGCTGCGACCGGAAACTCAGTTCCAACACCGTCGTTGCGTGCACCGGTCGGCACGTCCGGTGACGGGAAGCTCGGCACCGCAATCTTGGCGCCAAGCGGAGCGTAGAGTCCACCAACCTGACCAAGGTTACCTAGAAGAGCGTTTACGTAGGCAAGCGCGCGCGCAGTATCGGTACCGTTGGCAAAGTTAGAACCAACGGCTGCTTTCCAGCCGGTATCTACGGCACAGTGTGGTGCGTTATCGGCAAGGTCGTAGGCAATCTCGCGAATCTTATCGGCGGAAATGCTGGTAATTTCTGCTGCCCACTCGGGAGTGTACTGCATGATCTCCCGCCGAAAGTTGACAAAGCCGTTGGTGTAGTTGCGGACAAAGTCGCGGTCGAACAGGTTTTCGGTTACCAGGATGTTGCTAATTGCCAACAAGAGCGCCATGTCGGTTCCGGGTCTGATCGGGACCCACTCGGTGATTGCGGCGCTTTGGTTGAGCCGCGGGTCGACACAGACAATCTTGGCTCCGTTTGCTACGGCTGCTGCAAAGCAGTTAGCTGAGCCCGTCTTGATACCCTCTCCCATGTTACGCCCAATGAAGAGCAAGTACTTTGCATTTCGCCAGTCGGCGTCGTAGGCAGCGCCGAAGGTATGCGCCATTCCCAACTGCCGAGCTGACTGACAGCTGGCCTCATGAGTTTGAGTTGTTGCGACACCGAGCGCATGCATGAATCGATTCATATAGAGCGTCCCGGTTGGTCGTGGGTACTGAGCGCCGAAGACCGCTTCCTGGCCATGCTCGTCAAGAATGCTCTTGAGCTTGCTGCTGATCTCGTCTGTTGCCTGCTCCCAGCCTATTGCCTCAAACTCCCATTCACCAACCCGCTTGAGCGGCGTCTTAATGCGAGCCGGGTCATAGATCCAGTGGAGCCCGGCATGGGCTCGGGGACATAGTCTTCCACGGCTTACGCCGTGATCCGGGTGGCCGGTTACCTTCCAGGCACGTCCGTTCTTCACGTGAATCTGCATACCACACTCGCTGGTACACATGTTGCACATGGTTGGTTTGATTTCTACCGGACTGTCCTCAACGGTTTGGGCCCACGCCTTCATATCGATTAAGTTAAGCGCAGCCGCAGCCGCTGTGATTCCGGCGGTACGCTTGAAAAATGTACGTCTATTTATTGCCATGTGTGCTTCTCCCTTTTTTCTTTACACAAGGTGCGGATAGTCGGCGGCCGGTGTTCGCAACACCAGAAGCAGACCCAGACCGTCTTGTTGAGTTGCGCCGTAGACCCCGGCTTCCGGGTGTTTTTCACGGAGTTGTGCGACGCGCGCCTCGGCTTTGGCCAGCATTTCGTCCCAAGTTCCGTACTGCACCGCCTCGGTCATACAGGTAGAAGCACAAGCAGGGGTTCCTCCCTGCGACACAAGGTGCTCGCATCCACTGCACTTGTACATTTTCCACTCTCCGCTGCGCGGGTCCTCGTTGTAGACGGGAACATCAAAGGGGCACACGGTGCCACAGAGTTGACATCCTATGCAGGCTTCGAAGTCTACGTGTGTGAACCCTTCTGGGCCTTTGTACAACGCATTTACCGGGCAAACCTCGACACAAGGAGCGTTGCCGCAGTGTTGGCAGCTGTGCCGATTCACATAATGTGTGGTGTTTGGGAAGCGTCCCTTGTCGATGTAGTCGAAGCGAATGTACTTACGCTCGACCGGCAGCATGTTCTCGTTCTGACACGCCAAACGGCAGGCCTGGCAGTTCACGCACAAGCTGTTGTCCATGAGTAACGCCATTCTCCCGCGAGGACGATCATCCTCTATGCCGTCAGGGGCAACAACCGGCGCACCCGCACAACCGGCCGCCAGCATGGTTGCTGCACCGGTCACGGCAGAGACCTTCAGGAAGTCTCGTCTGTTTAATTCCGTCATAGTCCTTTCTCCTTCTCGGCCGCGGTGCCGGGGTGCAAGGTTCTTGTATCCCAATGCCCGTCGTCCGAGTGAAATCTAAGTTTCTCACAGGATATGGCCAAAATCACCGGAGCGCAATCTTAATTATCAGCTAACTACCGAAAAGATAATATTGCGAAAATTGCCAAGTAGATTTACACTAGGGCCGTGTTGGGTTCCAACATTACACATCTAGTTTCGATATCGTTTCATTAGTTCGTCGTGATCGTACCGGCTTCTGGAGGATCAAGCGACTCGAAACGGTAGGAGGTTCACGTGAAAAAAATACTGTCTTTATTCCTTGTCGCATTTGTAGCGATAACGCTGTTCGGCTGTGCTACTGCAGGTGGTGGTGGCACCCAGCTCACCGGCGGAGAGACCGTCTCGATGGAAAACGTCGATATGTATCTCGGCAGTGGTGCACGCTTCATAGATATGCGCAACTACGACGATGCCCTGCGCGACGGATATATTGCCGGTTTCGAGATCATTCCGTTTTTTCAGTACATTGAAAACCGTGCTTTGGTGCGAAATGATGGGTGGAACTTCAGCCCCGAAGATATCGTTGACCAAGCGTTGCTCGAGAACCTTTTTGGCCCTAAAGACACCGTTCTTGTCGGAATGTGTATGAGTGGAACCCGTTGCGTGTATGTATTTGAAGCTCTTGCGCATATTGGGTATACTAATCTGATTAATGCCGGTGGTTTTCGCGACTATAACGGTGTCAACCTTGTAGAAGGTGACGGGGTTTGGCGTGGTGCTGCAGCAATCCCAGCTGGTGGTGTCAACATGGACAATATCGACAGCTTCATGAACCGACCGGGTGCCAAGTATGTAGATCTCCGCAACGCTGTACAGCAGTACACCGACGGCTACATCGACGGCTTTGTTACGATATCCTTCTTCGAGTTTATTGAAGGACAAGAAATTGTTGTTCGCAGCGATGGTTGGAACTTCTCATCAAGTGATGTCAAAGACGACTTCATGCTTGAAGAACTTTTTGGCGACCGCGACCGAGAGATCTTCCTCATGTGCCAGGGCGGTACTCGCGCTGAGTACATCAAGTTGGCGCTTGAGTCTATTGGATATACTTCGGTCTACAACGTAGGCGGTTTCCCGGACTACACCGGAACAAGCCGCGTTGCCGGTGACCCGAGTTTTTCTTTCTAAGCGCGTTTTAAACGCTCTCTCTCTTCTGGTTACATAGCGGCACCACCTAGTTCTTGGGGCGGTGCCGCTTTTTATGCTACAGTCCACGTTGTGGCACTTCTAAGCATTCATAATCTGTTATTAAATTTTGGCGGGCCAACCTTGCTCGACAATGTATCCTTGGTGGTTGATTCCGGGGAGCGGCTGTGCCTGACCGGGCGCAACGGCGCTGGCAAGTCCACCTTGCTGAAACTCATTGCGACCGAGATTGAACCTGAGCGTGGTTCGCTCCGTTTTGACAGCGGCGTGCGGGCTGAGTATCTGCCGCAGGACCTGCCGCCAGACATGCGTGGGCCAGCGCTCGATGTAGTGCGCAACGGTCGTTCCGAGGAA
>JAIVHN010000100.1 GCA_020201015.1 Spirochaeta sp.
AGGGGGTTGGGTCGATCTCCTCCAAGCGGTTCGGCGCGCTCGTTAACACGGTGCGGGCAAAGTGGTTGGGTGCGCGGCCGCTGAAAAACGCCAGGTACACCAGGTCCAGTTCAACCAGTTCGTGGAAGAAGTGGGTGCCGAGTGAGAGGTCGGGTACCAAAGACTGGTGCATCTCATCAATTTCCACCAGCGCGGCGGCGGTGCTTATTTCGCCAAAACTAACCGGCACCCCGAGCGAGGGCGTGCTGGTGCCCCAACGGCCGGGGCCTATTAACAGCACGCGACCGGAAGCCAAAGGTTCGTGGTGCAGCAACCGGCCGATGCGCCGGGCCAGGGCGTAGCGGGCCTGCTCTCCAAGGTGACTGTAGACGCCAGCGGGGACGTGCAGGATCCAGTCCAGCAGTACCTCGCGACTGCGGCCTACCACTCCGCCCTCGGAGTACATGAGACACCGCTCCGGCGCGGGACAGCTGCGAGTCAGCGGGGCTTCATCGGTCTGTACCTGCAGCGGGCGGCACTGCAGAATATCAATCTTGAGCCGACCCCGTTTGTCAATGTTAGCGGTAAACTCCAGGTCTATCTCGGTACGGTAGGCGCCACGCAAACGGGTAACTATTTCGCGCATGGAAGGTACGAGCGCGGTCTCGGAGAGCAGCCGTTCCATATCGACCGAGAGTGGCGCCGGGCGTTTCATTGCCGCGGCTGCCCGGGCAGCTTCGCGGTCGCGCCGAACAAACATCGCCATGTCGAGTCCGGGCATTTCACGGAGCAACTTTGCCGCTTCTATGCGTCGGAAGCAGCCCTCCTCCAGATCTATGACGTCGACCCATTTCTGGCTATAGCGCCGGGTTTCCTCGGGGGTGCCCTCGGGGCGCAGGGTTGGCTTGCCCAAAGCCACGACGCGGGTGTAGTCGTCGTCCGAGCGGTCTACAGCCCGGGTGCCAAGGCCAAAGACCAGGCGCAGCACGCCGTCCTCGGGGCGAATTTCGTTGTGCCAGACATACGGATTAAAAGAGAAGAGGACGCCTGCCGACTGCGGAAGAAAATATCGACCATAGCGAGTTCCAGAAACTCGTTGCACCAAGAGTGCCATTTGCTCGTCACGTTGCAGGACACCGCGCGCTTTGCGGTACTTGAGCGCCTCGGCACTGACGGCACTGGCATACACGGTGCGAATGGCGGCGAGTAAGCGTTCAAGGCGGTCGTCTATATCGCCCTGGTTGGGGCAGAAAACGCTGTCGTACTTCCCGGCAAAGGCGTTGCCAAAGGCGTCTTCGAGCAAACTGGAGCTGCGAACAATAATGGGGTCGTTGCCAAAGTACTCGAGCATCTCACGCAGACGAGTAACGATGTACTCGGGCAACTCGCCCGCGAGCATGCGACTGTGCAGCTCTTCGTGTCCGTCCAGGAATGACTCGGGTTTTGTGAGTCGGCGCCGTGCCCACCAACAGTCGTTTTCTACCAGGTAGGTATAAAAAACATCGGAGCCGATGTAGAACGAGTCGTGTTCTTCCAAACGCTCGGACCAGGGAAGCCCGGATGCGGGGGCTGACGCTGGGGATCCCGTCCCTGCTGGAGCGGCCGCTGCGGGGGTACTGCCCGAAGTGAGCATGGCACGAGCCAAAAGCATACCGACGGATTTTCCGCCAATCATGCCGGTGCCGATCATGCGTTTCCAAATGGCTATGAGGTCTTCGAGACTCATACACGACTCGGTGAGTTCCAGCATTTGTGGATCCCGCGAGATAACAAGCCGAGCAATCTCGGTGAAGAGTACGTGCTTGCGTTCGACCGGAAGTTCGTTGCGGCGCACGTGTTCGGCAATGGCCTCGGCCCGGACAAAAAGCTTGTCCCATACACCAACCATACGGTAACTGGCCGATGGCAGCCCGAGCCAGCGACCATGACGAAGCACGGCGGCAGTTTCAGTGCTGTCTACCACCGCTTCATAGCTCTGCTGTTCACGCCGGAAGAGTTGCCCGGTGCAGGCGGTGGGTCTAATGTCAGCTTTGACCGGTTTCACATAGCCCGAGCCTTCATAACTGTAGAGATCAAGCATAACCTGGGTGGTTTGCTCCACGGTGCGTACGGCATGGAAAGAGTGTTGATGCCGGTACAGGGTGAAGTAGGCAACGGCCTTAAGCCGCAGAAGATATGGACAGGTGATCTTGAAAAAGTTGCCTATCATGCGGTCGCTGTAACAGCTGGAAGACAGATCCGAGAGCGAGTCAAACACCACGATTGCCGGAGGCGGTAACTCGGCAACTGCGTTGTGCACCTCGGTAATGAAGGTATCAAAGCCAAGTTCGGGATGCAGGAGGCACTCGGTGATATCGCTATGGGGAGCAAGAATAGGCTCGTGAGCTCCAAAGCGAAAGTACACAACAGGGCTCCGCCCGATGTTGGCATTCACAAGCGCTTGCACGTAGGGTACGTACGCCGAAATGTGGTCGACTCGAAAGACAACATTATCACCGGCAAGTAGCCCACCAAAAAGCTTGGTGAGGCCTTCTATTCCACCATCGACCGGTGGACCAAGAAGTTCGTCAAGTGCTGGGGTATTCTGTTGATACATATCGATCTCTCTGCCTGAGCGTAATCTCGCCGACCGCTTTGGCCGATAAGCAACTATATCGACCTTAATTTCCAAGGAGTACGACCCTCTATGAAACTACCACGAATACTGCTGATTGCGGGCATCCTTTTGCTGACTGCCCAGATGGGCTGGAGCCAGTGGCGACAACCCGCACCACGTCCACGACTTGGTTTCGGCCTGGGAACGCCCAACACGGTACTGATCCTACGGCCAGGACGGCTGGACTTCAAGATCGGGTACGACTTCACCGGCAGTGACGAATATGTGTTTCTGTCGGGTGACTACCGTTTCATTAACGCGCGACACCTGAGCCATTTCATTCATTTCTCTATGGGCATTGGTGCCTACGGTAAGGCGTTCATAAACCAGGATGACGGTATGGAACTGGAAAGTGGTTTTCGACTTCCCCTTGCGCTTTCGGTGTTTCTGATAGACAATTTTCTAGAGTTCTTTGTTGAGGTTTCGCCAGGACTTGACTTCTACCCCAAGCTGAGCTTCTCTGATCAGCCGGTTCAGGCCTGGGCGGGATTCACTCTAGAGCTGGACTAAGTTAACGTACTTGGTCTGCGTTGTCAGGAGGCACCCATGAGCTACGTACCTACCGTTAATCGCTACGAACAAATGAAGTACAATCGCTGCGGCCAAAGCGGTCTTAAGCTACCGGCTGTCTCGTTAGGGTTATGGCAGAACTTTGGCGATGTCGACCAGCTTTCCAATCAACGGGCGATGTTGCGACATGCCTTTGACAACGGCATTACCCACTTTGATTTGGCCAACAACTATGGCCCACCCGCGGGTTCGTCCGAGATCAACTTTGGCCGTATTATGCGCGAGGATTTCTCTGCATACCGTGACGAGCTTCTTATCTCGACCAAGGCGGGCTACCTTATGCACCCCGGCCCCTACGGCGAATGGGGCTCACGCAAGTACCTACTAAGCAGTCTGGACGCCAGCCTCAAACGAATGGGCTTGGAGTACGTGGATATCTTTTACTCGCACCGTTTTGACCCGGAGACCCCGCTTGAAGAAACTATGTCCGCACTCGCCGACGCGGTTCACCAGGGCAAGGCGCTGTATGTTGGGATCTCAAGCTACTCACCCACCAAGACGCGCGAGGCCTATGTAATACTCAAGGAAATGGGGGTTCGCTGTCTGATACATCAGCCTTCATACTCAATGCTCAACCGTTGGGTTGAGGACGGCTTGCTTGGCACGCTCACCGACTTAGGCATGGGATGTATTGCCTTTTCTCCCCTGGCACAAGGGCTGTTAACTCCCAAGTATCTGGACGGAATTCCGGAGAACTCACGGGCTGGCAAGCAGCGCCCGTCAATGAAGGAAGAGTTTCTGAATGACGAAATTCTTGCCCGCGTGCGAGAGCTCAACAAAATTGCACAACAGCGTGACCAGAGCCTGGCACAAATGGCCCTGGCCTGGGTGTTGCACGACCCGCGCATCACATCGGTACTCATTGGTGCAAGTAGTGTAAGAACCGGCTGCAGTCCGCTCGCGAGGCGTACGAAGCGCGGCAGGCGGCACCTCCTCTCCTAGACTTAGTTGACGGCAACTTCCACCGCGCTGGCTTTCGCTTTCCTACCGAGATTATTCAGCGAGAGTTTGAACGCTACCTTGCCGGGCCGGGTTACCGGCCGGTTGCGGCCGGGCTGCTGGCTGCTCGCGAGGCAATTGCGGTGTACTACGCCGGGGGTGCTGGCGGCGGGTTCGGTGCCAGCGGCGGTAGCGCCGCCGTTGGCGCAAGCGGCAGCGGCGTGGTTGCTCAGGCGGCTACACGCTCAGGCGCGATTAGCCCAGATGACATCATCCTTACCGCATCCAGTTCAGAAAGCTACCGCCTACTCTTTGACCAACTCTGCGAGCCCGGAGACAGCGTGCTGCTACCCTGCCCCGGGTACCCGCTGTTTGAGCAACTTGCCGCGTATTCTCGCGTCCGACCAGAGTTTTATCAGCTGCACCCGGAGGACGGCTGGCTGCCGGACCCGGCCGGACTGGACGCGCTCATGGCCTCACTGCCGCGTGCCCGAGCAATTGTTTTGATCTCGCCTAACAATCCAAGCGGTGCAATTATAGACGACGGCCATCTGGCGGCTATTCGCACGGCGGCAGGCCAGCACGGAGTGGTGGTTATTTTGGATGAGGTCTTCCGCGAGTTCGTGTACGAGCCGCAGCCAAAGCCAGCGGGGACGGCGAGTTCAGGTTCGGCGCACGCTGGTTCGGCAGCTGCTCGCGGAGGCAACGGTGCAGGCTCCGCTAGTGCGCTTCTGGTGCGCATTAACGGAATCTCTAAAATGTTTGCCTGCCCGGACATTAAGCTGGGGTGGATAGCAATAGAGGCCGCACGCACGCAAAGCCCCGCACGTGACGAGCTTGTTCAGCAGCTTGAGATCGCCGCCGACGTCTATCTTTCTGCATCAGGGCCAGCCCAACATCTTGTGCCCGCGTTGTTTGCCGAAGGTATGGGATTTATCGCTGAGATGAAGGCCGAGTTGAGCAGGCGCCGCAAGGTGTTACTGGATGAGCTTGCTGGCTTGCGCGGGCTTGCTTACGTGCCACCAGCAGGTGGTATTCACTGCATTGTGGAAATCCCGGGGCTGGCTGTAGATGACGAGGAACTGGCGGTTAAGTTGGTGCGTGAGGAGGGGCTGTATGTTCACCCGGGTTACCTCTACGGAATACAAGACCGCACTGCACTCGTGCTGAGTTTCCTCTCACACCCGGAGGATATTCGTGAGGGAGTAGCGCGACTACGGCGTTTACTGCGGCGCTTGTAGGCAGCGCGGCCAGCAGACACGGAACATAGACATTCTGCTAACACATTCTGCTAACACATTCTGCCAACATCGAACCGCATTTGCTTTCCCTTCCCGCTGGCGCTACACTCATAGTATGTATGTTGGTTCCGACCTCGCACCAAGACCATTCTCTTTCCCGCCCGCATTTCAGTTGGGAGTGGCAACCTCGGCCACCCAGATTGAGGGTGGCAACCTTAACCACAGTTGGAGCCGACATGCCACGCTTGGCCACATTAAAGACAATAGCACCCCAGCCCGCGCGTGTGACCACTGGAACAGGGTCAAGCAGGATACGAGCCTGCTGCGGGAGCTTGGCGTTAATTCCTACCGCTTCGGGATAGAGTGGGCACGTGTGCAACCGGAACGTGGTCGCTTTGATGAACAAGCCTTGGCCCAGTACCGAGATGAGATTGCACTCATAGTTGATTCTGGAATTCTGCCGATGGTGACGCTGCATCACTTCACCAATCCCCTATGGTTTGAGGAGGCGGGCGGGTTTGCAGCAAAAGATGCACCCGACACTTTTGCCGCGTATGTAGAAGCGGTAGTACAGGCTGTTGGCGACCTGGTGCCACAATGGATCACCGTGAACGAACCAAATGCCTACTTGGTGAATGGGTACCTGTACGGTTTGTGGCCGCCTGCAAAGAAATCCATGCGCCAGTTGCGCACGGCCGCTCGGGGGCTCATGGTTTCATCGCAGTTGGCCACGGAGGTAATTCGCAGCAGCCGCAGCGCTGACGGGTTTCGCAACGCCGAGATCGGGGTAGCACATCATCTACGAGTGTTTCAGCCGCTGCCAGGAAAGCTCTCGACAATGGCGTGCCGGCGGGTAGAACGTGAATTTCAGGAGCGCTTTGTAGACTCGATGTCCGAGGGCATGGACTTTCTCGGGGTCAACTACTACACCCGGGAGCGTATTGGCTTCTCGTCACGTCCTCGATCCGGCTTTATCAGACGAGCTGAGAGTGAAAACGGCGCTCGAAACGATTTAGGTTGGGAAATCTACCCGTCCGGGCTAAGCACGCTTCTACGTCGCTACGCAAAACGTAGCGGTCTTCCGGTAATCATTACCGAGAACGGGACCGCCGATGCGGCCGACCACTTTCGCGCCCGCTTCATTTATGACCACCTTCGCGAGCTCCACCTTCTCATGGAGGAAGGCATGCAGATTGGCGGGTACTTTCACTGGACTCTCATGGACAACTTTGAATGGCTTGAGGGTGAGGCCGCCCGATTTGGACTCTACGAATGTGATTTTGAGACCCAGGAGAGGAAAATCCGTGCAAGCGGTGAGTTCTACCAAGATCTCTGCGCCGCGGGTGGTGTCACTCACGAAATGATCTTGCGCTACCTGTCATAGGCGGCTCAGCCCTCGTCCTGCAGCATCCTGCGTGTTCCCCGGAGCAACAGCGGCATGTGGCCTGCGACTAAAAGACCTCGTGAATGCGCTTGATCACCGTCTCAAGCTCTTCTTTGCTCAAATCCCACCCGGTGCGACAGTCTATGGTGTCGTGCACTGCGTAGCCCTCTGTCTCATCGCCCATGTGCACAAGATATCGCGTTTTGTCCCACTCCGGCAGAAACTCAAAATCGAGCTCCTGCTTAAGTGCCTCAACATCAATAATATCGTTCACTTCATCCGGATATAACAAAACCAGAACATCGTCGCGGTACACTCCATGGCCGTTCATGAGTTTCTTCTCATCCGTAAATATGCGCATCCAGACAACGCGATCGTCGTCTTGATCCAGGAAATAGCGCTCAAGCAGTTTGTACTTCACGTCCCCTCCTCCGCGCGCAGTATAACGCGCACCGGAGGTGCTTACC
>JAIVHN010000101.1 GCA_020201015.1 Spirochaeta sp.
ATACATCACCTCCTGACTCACTGAGCGCCGGTGCTGCTGCGCTACACGCTTGAGCTGTTCGTAGAGTGCATCGTCAATGTCGCGTACCTGCAAAATTGCCATTGGGCCCTCCTACATCGTACTATACACCCAGTTGCATGAGATATCAATCAAGTTTCATGAACCGATGGATTCAGGTAATAGTTCCATGTTGCGGCGGGCGGGCCTTCACGGAAGGCGCTTGCAGTTCAGGCCGTACAGCACAGGCAAAGCGCCGCACGAGATGAGCGGCCCGGGCGTGGCCAGCAGCAGACTGTGGCGTACGCACATACGCATGAAAAGATTGACTACCGGTATGCTTATTATTACAACTGAACACAACACGGAGAAGACGCGGTGTTGGAACTGTTTCGGCGCGGGGAGTACAATGCCATTGCGTCTGATGATGCGCGTTTTGTGCGGCGTCTTCGGGTTCTAT
This sequence comes from Spirochaeta sp., assembly GCA_020201015.1. Lineage (GTDB taxonomy): Bacteria > Spirochaetota > Spirochaetia > DSM-27196 > SLAA01 > SLAA01. The sequence goes on from JAIVHN010000101.1 coordinate 458, forward strand.
CAGTTCCTTGCAGTCCGGATCAATGTGCGACCGGATTTTTAATGCTAACAGGTGGAGGTGTGGAATGAAAGCCAAGACTATCCGTGTCCCCGAAGGCTTGCAGGACGCGGTGCAAGATTTGAGCTCGGCCGAGCACATTGAAGAGGCTGCAGCAATGCGCAAGCTTATGTACTTGGGCTATGAGGCTTTTCTCGCCACGCAGTACCGGCACGGTCACCTGTCATTGCGAGATGTAGCCGAGAGGCTTGATGTGTCGCTCAGCGAAGCGTTGGAGCGGCTTCAGGCGCTTGGGGTTTCCGGCAACACCGGGGCCGACGACACACTTGCCTCACTGCGTTCGCTTCAGTCGCGCCCAAGACCTTAGATCTAACCCTCAAGCAGTTCAGCAAGCCGCGTGTAGATCAGTTTTGGGTGGCGAAAGCGCGCCACTTTTCCTTATCCTGTCCCGGCCCGCAGCCTCGGTAACTGCGGAAGCGCATCGAAGTGGGCGTCTCGGCTATAGAGCATGACGTCGTACTGCACGACCAGGGCTGCGATCCAGAGGTCATTGGTGGGTATTGGCGTCCCTGCCGATCGGAGTTGACGGTACAGGTTAGCGTAGTGCCGTGTGGTAGTCAGCGAGGGTAAGAGTACCTCTACGCGCGGCCGGTGCAGGAACTGCTCGAAGACCTGTCCGTTCTCCATACCCCGTGATCCCACGGCAAAACCCGCACGAAGCTCTCCAACCACAACGAACGGCACAAGGATGCGTGGGCTTGTGCGGAACACCGTCACCGTTTCCGGAACGCCATCCACAAAGTCGCGATAACGATTTGTGTCAATGACGATGTCTACCGCCATGCGTCGACGTCCACGGTATCCTGGTCGAGAATCACCCGATCGAAGAGCTCGTCCTCGTGCCAGGAGCCAGCAAGATCATCAAGATCATTATAGATGTGTCCGGCACCGGTGACACCGAGTCCGCGTTTGATCGCTTCAATGACCGCGTCGTTTAAACTTGTCCCGTTCCGGCCAGCCCGGTCACGCAGTTCCCGGTCAAGCGAATCGGGTATGTTTCGGACAGTATATTGGGCCATCTGCTTCATCCTCTGCCTACAGGATATTCATCTTTTGCCTGCAAAGCAAGCCGTGCGATCCCGTGAGTCCGGCTGCAGCCGCCGGACGGAACCCCCGGAACAGAGCCCGGTGGCCCGGCTCGCTGGCGCGGCGACGGCTGCACCAGCGGCTATCGGCCTCAACCCACGGTGCCAGCAGCACCCCGCCCCACCCGCCGGGCCGGGGCAGGCGCCCAGATCCTTCACCCCCCACCAACACACACCATTCGCGCCGTGTGACCATGTGACCGGGATAGCCGCTGGTCCGTTGTCAGCAGGGGGGCGTCAAGGCCCTCGGCCAGGGCTATGAACATGGCGTCGTAGGCGGTGATGCTGTGGCGCAGGTGCCAGGCGCGCTCAAGGAGCGGGCCGTGGGGGTGGCGAATGATGCCGAGGTCGGCGAGATCGAGCAGGGCTTCCTGGGCGCGGGTTTCACTCAGGATGCCGGTGCGCTGCCACTTGCGGAGTACCTGGAGAAACTCTACGTCAAGCAGATGCGGCGCGTGGAGTTCGTTCGAGGTGCCAAAGACGTGGGCCTCTATGGCCGCAGCGTGTGGTGTGCGCAACAGCAGATCAAGGGCGGCCGAGGTGTCTATGACAATCAACGGGTGTCTCGTTCCTCGCGGACGGCGTCGGCTGCGCCAGCGGGCGGTGCTGACGCGCTGGACGCCGCACCAGAGATGGCCGCCGCGGCGGGATCCACACTGCTGCGGGTGTGCAGGCGGGGTTCGCGGGATTTGAGTTTGCGGTGCAGGTCATCTGGGACGTTTCGTATTTGGATCATCGTGCTCATGTGTTAAGTATGTAAACATGTGCTCCACATGTCAATAACAACCCCGTACGCTCGGGCGGACAATCAGTGAAGCAGCCCGAGAAGGGTGTCCTTCCGTAACAGTTCAATCTCTTCGGAATTCTCAAGAAAGGGGCGGACATCGTCAATGATGCGATTCCATTCGGATGGTTCGTAGCCTGCGAGTCGCTGCGCCACCAGATTGCGCCACCCGGAGATCTGCGGCTCTGACAGGGTTGTTCCTGTCTGGGCCAGGGCGGCGTGCAGAAGGCGCAGGTTGGGCTCCGGCCAGGTTGAGTCGCTCAGGTACCAGACAAGGTCATAGATGTCGCGTCCCTTGGCGTACGGACACTGCACAATTGCGTGGAGTTTACCGGCAAAGAGACTGGTCTTGTCGTAATGAAAGAGGTTAAGGAACACGTGTCGTCTAACGACCGAAGTTGCCGTTTCTGTCCCTTCCGGCGGGTTTGTATCGACCTCGATTTTGATGGAGATCCTCTGCTCCGGGTGCGGAGAGAGGCCGAGCTCATAGAGGAGACCCGGAAATCCAATAAATGCGCACTGGACGGTTCCCTCTGGCCGTTCACGCGTTTCTACCGCGTAGGCTTCCGCCTCAAAGGTTTTCGTGATATGTGCGATGAACCGAGTGAACTCATCCCGGGCGATATCGGGTGATCCCGGAACCCCTGCAAGAGAGAAATCCAGGTCTTCCGAGAAGCGGGGAAGGCGAAAGAGAAAGCGAAGGGCGGTACCGCCCAGAAATGCCCAGTGTTTGAACGCCCCGGCGCGTTGAAGCGCCTCGAGAATCCGCGCCTGCAGGTATTCCCGAACAAGCAGTGTCGCTTCGTTGACGGTTTTTCCCGTTTCAGACAGTTCACGCAGCTGCTCTTTCATGCTGAAATCTCCTGGAGGAGTTCAGTGCTTCGGGTGAGTCGCGGCGCTTCAAGCCGAGAAGCCATGCTTCTCATGGTTTCGATGTCGAACCTCTCAGTCTGTTGCAGCCGAAGTTCCCGGAGGAAAGGTACGCTTTCACTGCCCGGTGTCAGGTACAGGAGATCCAGCAGCGCCTTTTCCGGGACGGCGACAAACGACAACTGAACGCCGCCTTCAACCTGATGATACCCAAAGAATCCGTCGCGTTTGATGTGGCGGTAGCGAATCCGCCCGAATGGTGTCTCTATGACGGTTGGCCGGCCCGTTGTGACGCAGGTGGTTTCGGGAACGTGTTCAGGAATCATACCGTGGTAAGCCAACGCCGACTGGAGGCTGATATACGATCCCTGTTTGATGGTGCAGGCGATAACCTGCATATCGATGTGAACCGTGCGGTACGGCTTGGCAAGGGTGTACCACCCTGTATGAATGCGGACGAGCCGGTTGTTGCCTGCCCAACGGCTCAGTTGCACCCGCAGTTGATCAAGTTTTTCGCCGGCGGCGAGCATGCCGGGTGAGAAACAGTGGAGATTTGCGGTCAGTTCTACGAGCCGTCGAAAATCCATTGCATGAGTTTATCATTAATGTTATATACACGCAATGAGAAATAGACGTTCTGGTTGTGGTTCTGCGCCAGGGATTGGAGGGGCGCCGTGGGGCTCGGGCCTCTCGGCCCCAGACCCACGAGCGGTCCGGCGGCGGCAGCCGCCGGACGGAACCCCCGGAACAGCCCGGTGCCGCGGCACGGCGTGCCGCGGCAGGCGCCCATTTTCACTGCGTATAAAACTCGTTTTCTATTGCGGGCTCGCGCAGTTGAACCTATCATTACAGATGGGGGTGCGGGATGGCAAAAAAAGACTCTACCAAGAAACAGAAGGCTGGGGCCGGGGAATCCGGGGCCGTGAAATCTGCAGCTGGAGAATCCGCAGCCGCGAAATCCGCAGCCGCGAAATCCGCAGCCGCGAAATCGGCAGCCGCGAAATCTGCAGCCGCGAAATCTGCAGGCACCAAAAAGTCCGGCAAGATTAAGAACAAGGTCTATGAGCGGGAGCTGCGCCGCATCCAGATTGAGCTGGTAAAGCTGCAGGAGTGGGTCAAGCATGAGGGGCTCAAGCTGGTGGTGATCTTTGAAGGCCGCGATGCAGCCGGGAAGGGTGGGGTGATTAAGCGCATTACCGAGCCACTGAACCCGCGTTTCTGTCGCGTAGAGGCACTTGGTACCCCAACTGAGCGTGAGAAAACTCAGTGGTACTTTCAGCGCTATGTTGCGCGTCTTCCGGCGGCTGGCGAAATGGTTCTTTTTGACCGCAGTTGGTATAACCGCGCCGGGGTTGAGCATGTTATGGGCTTTTGCACCACCGAGGCGTATGAGGAGTTTTTCCGCTCCTGTCCGGAGTTCGAACGCATGCTGGTGCGGTCCGGTATCACCTTGGTAAAGTACTGGTTCTCGGTGAGTGATGAGGAGCAAGAGCTGCGCTTTCAGTTGCGTCTGAAAGACCCGACCAAGCGCTGGAAACTGAGCCCCATGGACCTTGAGTCACGCAAACGCTGGGTTGAGTACTCCAAGGCAAAAGACAAGATGCTGGCGCACACCGACATCAAACAGGCTCCATGGTACGTGGTAGATGCCGATGTCAAGAAGCATGCTCGCCTCAACTGCATTCAGCATCTCCTCAGTCTGGTGCCGTACAAAGACTTAACGCCACCGCCAATTAAGCTGCCACCGCGCGGTGAGCCTGAGGAGTACATGCGTCCGCCCATTACGGATCAGTCGTGGGTTCCACAGGTCTACGGGCCGGACAGTAAGTAGGCGGACAGCGGATTTGGGGGCCCATGATGGGTTAAATCAAATATTTGTCAAGCAAAATTTGCATTTTTCTCGTGAAGTTGTTACTTTGCTTCATAGAGGAGAGTAACAACATGAATATGATGCAATCAACATACACAGATGCAAGCAGTCGAGAAGCCACAGAGCAAAAGGTAGAGCGGCTTAAGAACCAGTTTCAATCTACCGAGCTCACTCTGGCCAACGAGCGTGAGTGGCAGGAGCTTGCGGATCACATTGAAGTCCACAAGTACTTTATCAACCAGTCTATTGGCCGGACCGTAACCTGGGATGAGGCCGTCTTTTCTTGGTTCGAAAACGTGTACACGCCGCTGAGTTGGATCATCGACAGCTGGGAGGTTAGTGTAGCGTTCCCGGATAAAACTGAGGGACAGCTCTACCTGGCAATATCAACCCACTGGCACTATCTGAAAGAAAAGTTTCCTGAGATAACTCCGGAGGACGCTGCCCATGACTTTGCCGCACACTACGGCAGTGGTTTAGCACGGTGGTTCTCGCGCTTCCTTCAGCCCTCACTGTAAGGGGCTGCGGTGAGCAGTTTCGTGTCGGTGTCAATTTCGGAGCGGTCATCGAGCGTGAAGAAGTCGATTGAGGATTGCAGTTGGTCTGCCTGGCCGGTTAACTCCTCGGCCATGGCGGCCATTTCCTCAGCGGCAGATGCGTTTTGCTGGGTAACCTGGTCAAGTTGCAGAATTGCTTTGTTAATCTGATTTGCTCCGGAAGATTGCTCCGCACTTGATGCATTTATGTCTTGTACCAAGGCCGCGGTTTTGCGGATTTCCGGTACGACATTCTCAATAAGCTTACCGGCTCGCTCGGCGACCTCCACGCTGCTCTTGGAGAGTTCCGCAATCTCACCGGCCGCCTTCTGGCTACGCTCGGCTAGTTTGCGAACCTCCGAGGCAACCACGGCAAACCCCTTGCCGTGTTCGCCTGCCCGGGCCGCTTCTATTGCAGCATTAAGTGCAAGCAGATTTGTGTTTCGTGCGATCTCTGCAATGATAGAGATGCGCTCAGCTATTTGTTTCATCGCAGTAACCGTTTCCGCAACAGCCTTGCCACCTTCCTCGGCATTCCCAGAAACCGACTCGGCAATGGTGTCGGCCTGTAGTGCATTTTCGGCATTCTGTTGGATGTTAGAAGCCATCTGCTCCATAGATG
>JAIVHN010000185.1:0-13208 GCA_020201015.1 Spirochaeta sp.
GAACATTGGTGGCGCTGATATTAACAAGCGGACGTTCCACCTCTTCGCGAAACTGGAGAAACTCCTCCTCCCCTTCCTCGGAACGAATGCGGGACATCTCCTCCCGCACCTCTCGCAACTCCCGGTTGGACACCTCCCACACCGCGTAGGCGGCGTCTTGGTCGTCCATGAAGTCGCGCATGCGGCGCTGGATGCGTTCGAGGCCAAGGACTGGGTCGTCAAGGAAGGCCTCTATGCGATCCTGTTCCCAGTCGCTAAAGTCTAAGGCCGGGCCGAGCCAGCGCACGACCTCACCGGGAGCCTCACCGGCGACTACCTGAACCGCCTCACCAGCGCCCAGGTCTACCTCCACGCCAGCCGACTCAACTGTAATCATTCCAGTATCGACCCCAAAGAGGGAGCTGCCGTCCGAACCGGCAAAAACCGTAAACTCGGTGCCGCGAACACCCGCCACCACGGTGCCGGAAGAGACGCGTTGTTGCCGGCCAGCAAGCGCGTTAAAGCGGTAACTAACCGATCCAACCGTGTTGCTCATGACTGTTTCGCGTTGGCCGTCTCGCTCTACCTCACGCAGGGTGAACACCGTATCGGGAGAAACCCGAATTATGTTACCGCCTGCCTGATCAAGCTCAACAAAGTCACGCCTCCCAGTAACCACGGACTCGCCGGGTCGTAGCGCGTCGCCAAAATCAAGCTCCACACCTCTGCTGCCGTCACGCCGAATCTCGGGGCGCCCCTCGTAATACACTACATCGGCATCCTGTGCCATAAGAAACACCGGCGACAGAAGCAGCACGAGAACTAAATATAGATTTTTCATAACAGTGGCCCCTTCATGCCGTAGAGTAAGGGGGTGCGGTTGCGGCTGTCGTCCAACAGCAATAGATACTCACCGCTGCCGTTGCGTACCCGAACAAGCGCGCCGTCTGCAGAAAGATACTCCTCAAAAAAGGTGCGCATTTCGTAACTCATGGCAAACTCGGCGTAGCTGTCCTCTGTGAGCGGAGTTATCTGCAGGATCTCGGCGCCTTCAAGGTCAAAGCCCGCGTCGCGGAGCCCTGTCCAGAGCAAATCAAGGTCGCTTTCAAGTACGAGTAATTCGCTGTCAAACGCAAAGGGAGTCCGCGAGTAGTCAACAACCTCTTCTACCGGCGCAGTGGTAATGATCTCTACAATGGCGCGAATTCGCCCTTCGCGTTGCGGAACCGGTACGGTCTGACAGGCGGAAAAGACCACCGTAAAAAAAGCTACAATAGCAATGTATTTCATAATCCTCCCTTGCCTTCACCCCTGTGATGATACCCCCGCTGCAACGAAAAAACAATATACATTCCAAGCTGTGTTTGCTAAGGTGCCCGCCATGCACCTGGACAACACACAAAGAATAAAGGCTGAGCTCATTCTCATAGGCGTAACCGTTATCTGGGGTGCGACCTTTGTTGTAACTCAGTCCGGGTTGTTGTTTATTTCGCCCTTTCTGCTCATTGCCGCACGTTTTTCGCTGGCCTTTGGCATTTTTGCCGCGCTCTCTGGGCGCCATCTTTTTGAAATATCTCGCGTTACGCTGCGCCGAGGGGTGGTACTAGGAATCTTTCTAACGATATCTTATCTAGCGCAAACAGCCGGTTTACAGTATACCAGCGCCGCCCGCAGTGGTTTTATTACCTACTTATTTGCCGTACTGGTGCCGCCTTTACAGTACCTTATTGCGCGGCGTACTGTATCGCTGGGAAATCTACTTGGCTTGGCGGTAGTTGTCCTGGGTGTTTTGGTTTTTAGCGCACCTGGTGCGGGCGGGCTGAACCAAGGCGATATCATGACCCTGCTCTGCGCGGTAGGGCTTGCGTTTTATGTTGTGCTGCTGGACCGCTACAGTTTACAGAGTAGTGCTCAAGATCTGGCGGTGCTACAGTTCGGCACCGTGGCAGTGCTGGCAACGGTAGGCACGGTGGTAGGTGAGTGGCTCGTGGGCGGGACCGTGCTATTTATCCCAAGTCCGGCTTTGCTCTGGACGGTGGCGTATCTTGGGATCCTGGGTACCGCCGTGGCGCTTGGGCTACAGACACGCTACCAACATGAGACAAGCCCGGTTCGGGCCACTATTATTTTTGGGCTGGAACCGGTTTTTGCGGCGCTTGCTGCGCTCCTGCTTGCCGCACAGGTGCCGACCGGGCATGAACTTGTTGGTGGTGGACTCATTCTTGCAGGCTTGCTTATTTCGGAGTTGTGGCAATTCCGGTCAAGTATGCCCGAGATTGTATAAAAAGTTTGAGGTAAAAAATGACTACGTTTTCAGATCCTGTTCGTACCGCTCTTGAGTTGTTCTCAGGCGCATATCTACGCTTGCAACTGCGAGAGACACGGCTCAATGATGTTGAGATCTCTTCAAGCGACGCAGTGATTGTAGACGCCAACGCACCGGCAGCACGGTTGATTGGCCAAGAAGATCAAGAGCAGGTTGCGGTTGGAATTCCTTCACTTGTTATCGGCAGGTCCTTAAGCGAGCTGGTGGTACTTAATGAGATCAGGGAAGAGCCGATGTCGGCAGCCATGGTCCTTTCTCCGCTTACGGGACTGGAGCTCGGTGAAGAGCTTCGCATGCGCCGGCTACTTGCCGGAAACTGGATGATACTCCGTGGAAAGAGAGTTTCAGAGCGAGAGGTGGTGGTAATTATTGAGCCAGCCGCCCCTTCTGACTGGCCGCTTGCGTCTGCCGGGCCATTGGTGCTGGTAAGCTACCTTGCCGCGACTCCTTTTCGGATTAGCCGCTGCTCAAGTTCTGTGCTTACTCGGCTGGGCAGAAGCCCTGAGTCTCTTATACACATGCCGTTTCCGGAGCTGTTACCAGCAGAGTCTCGTTCGGAACTCAAGCTCTCGCTGGAGACCTTCCGCAACTCCGGCACCCAGAGTGAGCTTGAACTCCACTATCCTATACTAAATTATGACGGTACTCACCGCCAGGCGCATGACTTTATACTACCTTTGGGCGACGCGGCTGGGGTACACGGCTTCATTTCGCATATCTGGATCGAACAATAGTAGAATCGAGCAACAGTAGTATCAAACAAGCAAACGTGTTGTTGTTTATTGGCGCACTCTTGTTTATTCTAGCACTGTGTCACGTCAAAAGCATGCGCGGGTCCAGTTTCAACCTAATGTAGTAAGGCTGGTTGTGGCTTCTGCGCTTTTCCTTGCCCTCGTCGCACCTGCAGTGGAGCTGTCTGGACAGAACAACGTACGTACCTCAGAAATGCCGCATATACTGGTGCTCTACTCTTTTGACGCTCACTACCCGACAGCGACCGGCACTACTGAGGCACTAAGTGAGGAGCTGCGTAAACACGACTATCTATTTGAAATTGAGTATCTCAACGCAATTGGAAATTGGAGTCCCCGTATGCGAGGTGCGGTGGGCAGGTACGTGGGAGAACGTATTGCCCACAGCTCACCATACGACCTTGTGATTATCCTTCACGACCAGGCCCTGCATCTTCTCCTTACAGAAGGCAGAGATTTTTTTCCAGATACGCCCATTGTTTTTGGTGGACTGAACGACTACGGATTGCAACAACGTGCGGTTGACCATGAGACCATGACCGGAGTTATCGGCCACTCTCCAGTCACCACAACTACCGAGGCGGCAGTTCGCGCCCGATCGCAGTTCTTAGCAAACATCAGCCATGAGTTGCGCACACCACTTAACGGAATTTCAGGACTTTCGCAGGTACTGGCAGGCACCGACCTGGACACTGAACAGCGTTCACTCCTGCAGATGCTTGAAAGCAGCACCAAAGACCTCACGGTCCTTATCAACGGTTTGTTGGACTTCACTAACTCCGAAAGCGGTCGGCTCAAGACAGCATCAATTGAGTTTAGTTTACTCAGCCTCGCCCAAGAGGCAGTACGACTCACCGAGATAGAAGCCGCCAAAAAACAGTTATCGGTGGACTATAGATTTGAGTTTGATCCGGAGCATATCTTTCTTGGCGATCCACATAAGGTGAAACAAATCTTACTTAATCTCACCCATAATGCGGTCAAGTTCACAGGCTCGGGCAGCGTAGAGCTTGTTGCAACTGAGCTACCGGGCAGTAAGGACACCGTCTGGATAGAGTTCCATGTAAACGATAACGGCCCCGGTAGAGAGAAAGAACAGCTAAGCCGAATCTTTGATGCGTTCCATCAGGCCGACCTTTCTACCGGTAAAGAACACGGCGGTCTCGGCATAGGTCTCGCACTTGCCAAAAGCCTTACTACAATTCTTGGTGGCGAGATTGATGTAGTAAGCAGGGTTAACCACGGCAGTTCCTTTAGGGTACGGCTACCTTTTACTCCTGCGGCACCATAGGAAGACTCTGTTGCGCATGTTCGGTAACTTGGTGCACCCACCGATCTGAGAGAATGCGTCGCAGACCTAACACGTACTTTACGAGTTCCTCAAAAATGGTGCAGAGAAATACCAACGGTGGAGCGAGACCAAGCACCAAGCCAGCAAACGCAACCAGCGGCACGCCAACAAGCCAGAGTATTCCTACATCCATAAATAAGCTGTAGCGAGTATCGCCCCCGCCTCGCAAGAGCCCAACCACAATGTGCAGATTAGAGACCTTAACGGGAACCACAAAACCAGAAATCAACAAGAACTGGGTAACAATGCGCCGCGCCTCGGGCGTAATCTCAAACAGCAGCGGTACCAAAGGCGCGGCCGCAACCAACGCCAGCCCGGCCGCAGCGCCCATGAGCGGCGTTATGGCAAGAATGCGCCGTGCTCCTACCGAGGCGCGCTCCAGTTCTCCGGCTCCTATTTGATTACCGGTTAGAATAAGGGCGGCATTTGCCGTACCCATGAAGACAACAAAGGACAGGCGGATTACGGTATCGGCAATGTTGAAGGCGGCAACCACCTCGGTGCCCATCCGAGCATACACAAGCACATACACAGTGACACCCAAAGACCAGCCTATTTCATTCAGGACAACAGGACTGGCGGTAGCCCAGAAGCGCTTTATGAAGGCAGCGTTCCAGCTTAGGTAGTTACGCAAGGTGCCAACCGCTGGCTCGTGCCGAGCGTATGCAAGTAGTATCAGCAGCGTGGCCTCAATACTGCGCGCAATGGCGGTTGCCAGGGCGGCGCCCCTGACCCCCATAGCCGGGAAACCAAGCAGCCCAAATATCAACACTAAGTTCAACAAAGTATTTATGAGCAACGATATTGCCGTCACAAACAGGGGCAGTTTTGTACTTCCGGTGCTGCGTATGACCGAGGAAAAGACAATAGTGACGGCGGTGAAGAAATAACTTGGCGCCACCATACGCAGATAAGAAGCCGAGAGTGTTATGACGGCTGTGTCACGGCTGTAAATAGCAATAACCTGTTCAGGTACGAACGCTGCCGCGCAGTAGAAGAACACTGCGCCAATACTTCCCCCCAAAATAGAAATACCAAGTGTCCGCTGCACACCGGCTTTATCACGGGTACCCCAGTACTGGGCGGCAAAAACACCGGCACCACTGCCAACTCCAAAAAGAAAGAGCAAGAGCAGAAAAAAGACCTGGTTTGCCAGCGCTACCGCAGCTATTGGGACCTCACCAAGACGGCCAATCATGACGGTATCGATCATGTTGAGTGAACTAACTAACAGCATCTGCAGCGCAATAGGAAAGGCCAGCTTGAAGAGCGCCCGCAGATAGTCAGGATCGTCGAATATGGTGCGCCTGAGGCGGCACATTGCTGAGGCCGGTCTCAACGTCTTTCTTCATCCGGGGGTCGTCGTCGGACGGTAAACTCTCGTTGATATGGCGGTTTCTCGGCTTCCGCGCCAGCTTGGGCCTCCTGCTGAAAAAGCTCTTGCGCCCGCACTAACTCATCACGAGGACCAGGGACACGGCGCTTCCAGGATCCATCCGAGTTCATCTCGTGTGCCTTGACGTTGTCTGAACAAAAGACTTCCAGCATATGCTTAACCCTACGCTTGAGGTTATCCTGCTCAATAGGAAACATGAGTTCGACTCGACGTTCCAAGTTCCGCGGCATCCAGTCCGCGCTTGCTGCGTAGAATTCTTCTACACCACCGTTACGAAAGTAGAATAAGCGCGAGTGTTCCAAGTACCGGTCCAAGATGCTGACAACAGATATGTTTTCACTTAAGCCTTTGCGGCCCGGAATGAGGGTACAGATTCCCCGGACGTTCAGGTGCATGCGCACGCCTTTTGCCGAGGCCGCGTATAACGCTTCTATAATATCCGGATCCGCTAAGGAGTTCATTTTAGCCATGATCAGTCCGGGTGCATCAGGCGAGCTTCGCATAGCTTCTCGCTCTATAAGTTGTAGAAGCCGAGATTTCAGACCGGTGGGTGCCATTACCAATTTCTGAATGGCGGGAATGGATGAGTATCCGGTTATAGCGTTAAAGAACAGCCCTACTTCATAGCCCAGGTCCTCACGCGATGTCAGCAGACCGGTATCGGTATACAGACGAGCCGTTTTTTCATTGTAGTTACCGGTGCCCAAATGCAAATATCGCCTTACTCCGTCTTTTTCCCTGCGGACAATCATCACAGCCTTAGAGTGCACCTTTAGCCGGGCTATTCCGTACACGACAATAACACCGGCAGTGGCCAAGCGTTCGGCCCAGCCTATGTTCCGCTCTTCATCAAAACGTGCCTTAAGCTCTACCACTGCGGTTACGTGCTTTCCGGCTGCGGCGGCATTTTCCAAGGCTTGAATAATGGGCGATTTTCCCGAGGTACGGTACAGGGTGATCTTAATTGCCATAACGTGTGGATCTGCCGCCGCGGTTTCAATGAGTCGAATAACCGGGGAATAGGAGTCATAGGGATGATGCAGCAACACATCCTGGTTGCGGAGGACATTCCAAATAGGTTCATCTGCCGGTATGGCTGGGTTCTCGTAGGAACGCCACATTGGGTCACGCAAGTTGTCGTAGCCGGGAAGCTCATAAATCTGCATAAGAGTCGCCAACTCTAAGGGCTCATCCTTGCGGTACACATCGGCTTCTTCCAAGCCAAAGGCTTCACGTAGCACTTCACCAATCCGTCCGGCCTCTCGGTTTATGGACAGCCGTACTGCATCACCATGCTCGCGGTGCTCAAGAACCTGCTCCATGGCTTCAACAAAGTCTTCGTCACGTTCCTCATCAACGCCCATATCCGCATCACGAGTCACACGAAAAACTGCATTCTCCTGTACGCTGTATCCAGGGAAAAGGGTAGCGGCAAACTCAATAATAACATGTTCAAGCAGCGCAAATCCAACTCGTCCGTCTCGTTCCGGAACATAGATAATACGAGGAACCGAACGCGGAATTTGCACGATGGCAATTTTTTCTGCAGGCTCACCCTCAGCATTGAGCCCCAGCTGCTCAGGCCCCATATCACCAGCCGGTCCGTATTCTACGTCTTCACCCAGTACCCGCGCCTCCGGATCCCGGTGAAGCAGAAAGGCGGCTTGCAAGCGCATATTGCCGGAGTAAGCAAGAGGCTGCCCCGCCTCAACGCGAACCGGAGTGAGCGCAGGTAGTACCTCTTCCTCAAACTTAGCGCGCAGCAAAGACTTCTGCGAAGCACTCATATCCTCCGGACGGCGGAGAATAATTCCGTTCTCGGCAAGCCCTGGAAGAACCTCCTTATGTAGAGCATTGTACTGTACCTCGACAATTCGCTTCGCCTGACGGCTAATCTCTTCAAGCTGCGTCCGAACGCTCATTCCGGAAGGACAGTTGCTGCGGATACCGCTGCGTAGCTGCCGTTTGAGAGTGGCAACACGCACCATAAAAAACTCATCAAAGTTCATGCTGACAATGCAAAGAAACTTTACTCGTTCAAGCAGTGGCACATTAGGATTAAGTGCCTCCGATAAAACGCGCTCGTTAAAATCTAACCAGGTCAGGTCGCGGTTCAGATACCGCATTTCTTCATGTATCACGTCAATTCCTTAGTGTGCGATATTAATTGTGTAGCCAAACACATCTTCAAACATTTTCCGTTTCATTTCTAACCCAAAGCGCTCCACCGATATATCGCCCTGATGAGTACAGTAGAGGAGCACCTCGTCGTCATTCCGTTCAACACGAAAATCTGCAAGCCGCTGAGTATGGCTACGATCAAGGGCATCGGCAACGCGTAGCAGAGAAGACAACTTGAGCACAACTATGCGTGATTCTCGCCGCAACGAGACATAACTCATATGCGAACCGGTTGGGGGACTTTTACGATGATATCGCACAATATTCGAAATGATTCGCAAATCGCTACGAGACAGTCCAAAGATCTCTGAGTTAGCCACAATATACTGTCCGTGCTTGTGATGCCCGCTCGGCCTAATATAGTTACCAATATCGTGCAATACGGCCGCGACCTCTAGCTGTAAACGTGCATGTTCGTCCAGGCCATGCTCAGCCCCAAGCTGATCAAACAGCGAAAGTGCGTGCTTGGCTACTTGCAGTGCATGGGTCTCGTCAAAATGATACTTCCGGCCAAGGCTCATAGCACCGGCAACCACCTGGCTGTGGAACTCACGCTGTACCAACTTGTCGGTTCCCAGCGCAAAGCTCATAAGCACGCCCTCTCGAACACTGACATCGGGCACAATGAGCTGTTCGGCCTCGGTTGCATTGAGAAACTCGTTGTAAATGAGCAGCGCCGGAACGAGGCCCTCGGCCTCGGTGTAGTTTATGCCAAGTTCGCGCACGCAATCTTCGACGCTGGAATTTCGTAAGCCGGTGAGAAACGCAACAAAATCAGCTTTCTCGACGAGCCAGTACCCTTCACCTTTTTCTTTGCCAGCAATCTTTGCGACAAGACGTGCGTCACCACCGACAGCCACAAAATACCTCACCCTTCCCAGGCTGAGTTCGGCATCTAATAACCAGCGGGTAACACGGATATTTTCGCGTAGATAGTCTTCAATCTGAGAAGCTGAGTCGTAAGCGGGGTTCACTTGCTGTGCTAATCGTACGGTACCCATGCCCAATGAGTGTGCCGCGGCCATCTTTCCGCGTTGAAGCAGCATCAGCTCGGTGCTACCGCCCCCAACCTCTATTATAAGCGTGCTTGATCTGGCAAACTGGGCTCGCAGCGGACTAACCCGGTGCTGAACCGCTATAAAGGTGAGAAAATTCTCTTCTACGCCTTCAAGAATATTCACTCGTAGGCCCGTACGAATGAATACCCGGTCGATAAAGGTATCTCTATTTCTGGCTTCACGAATGGCACTGGTGGCAATTATCTGGACATCATCCACCTGCCAGGAAGCAAGAAGCTCTTTAAACGACTCGAAAATTCGCACCGACTGCCGCATAAGGTCCGGTGAAATGTCACCGCGGGTAAACACATCACGACCAAAGGCTATAGGGCGGGTAACCCGGTCCAGCTTGCGCCATTCACCGTCGGGCAAGATTTCAGCGACAACCATGCGCATAGCAGTTGAGCCGATATCTATTACTGCGGCGATTTTCGGGCCACGGCGCGTTTTGCTGGACTCGCTCATGTAGCCGGCGCTCCGGCGCTTGGTTTGGATTTTTTGCTCGTTGTTGTTTCAAGTTTTTCAGCCAGTCGCGCCGCAGCGCCAATGACAGCTGCATAGTCACCAAGCTCTGCGGCCGCAACTACCACCGTATCGGCCAGTGAAGACATGGCGCGTTCTCTCATCACGCCCTCGGCAACACCCAGATACTCGCTACCAAACTTCTCGACTAAGCCTCCCCCGATCACAATAAGCTCAGGATTAAAAATGTTGACGCAGTTAGCCATTCCAACGCCAAGGAAATATGCAGCTCGCTCGACCATCCGTTTCACCACGACATCGCCACCGTCTATCGCGCGTCTCAGAACTCCACTGGTAACTTTTTTGAGATCGGTACCTACCTCGGCATAAAGGGCAGGGGCGTCACCGCCTGCGGCTGCGGCAACGGCATCCTTGGCTATTGCGCTCCGTGATGCCAGCGCTTCAAGACACCCATATCCTCCGCAGCCGCAGAGGCGCCCGTCGGACTGCACCGTCATATGCCCTATCTCGCCAGCGCCGCCGGTTGCGCCTGCATATAGTTCCCCGTTCATTATAATTCCACCACCAAGCCCGGTTCCAGGAAACAAACCGATAACATGCTGTTTTCCGCGCGCCGCGCCAGCCACAAGCTCACCAAAAACCCCTGCATTCACATCGTTCTCCAAGAGCACTGGTACAGCATATCGCTCTTCAAGCAGTCGCCGCAGAGGAAACTCTGCAACACCCACATTAGGCGCGCTGCGAACAATACCGTTAACCTCGTCAATAGGCCCCGGGCAAGCAATGCCGATTCCGTCGAGGTGTGGCGCGTCCGAAGGGAGTTTTGCCAGACACTCATCTATGCAGCGACAGATCGTTGAAAAAATCTCGTCGTTGCCGGAACCCTTGGTTTTAACTTTATTCTTCGCTATTACGTTATACGTGTCGTCTAAAACAGCGCACAGCATCTTGGTTGCGCCCATGTCGAAGCCCATTAGGTATCTTCCCATCTCTTTCCTCCCACGTCTTAACAGCATTCGTCTCTTTTACCAATATAGCCGCGATTTTTCGTCTGGGGAACAAATTCCCATCACTTCTTGTGTCTCCAGCGCATTTGGGTTAGTGTTTGATGTGGATAATATATGAGTAACACGTTACACAATCCCACACGTGGGGTAATCATAGGGCGCTTTATGCCGCCCCACTTAGGTCATCGTTATCTTGTTGGCTTTGCCCGTGAGTTTGTCGAAAAACTAACGGTGCTGGTGTGCACACTAAAAGATGAACCAATTCCAGGTCACCTCCGGTATGAATGGATGCAGGCAATGTTCTGTGATGTAGAGATCATCCACGTTACCGAAGAAATCCCGGAAGCCAATCGCCAAAATCCACACTCCTACAGAATCTGGGCGGATTTCATTCGCAAAATTATACCGGACCCGATAGACTTTGTGTTTGCGTCGGAGCAGTACGGCTTCAATCTTGCCGCCGAACTGAAAGCGGAGTTTGTGCCGGTAGATCCAGGTCGAAACAACTTTCCGGTATCGGCAACCGAAATCCGCAAGAATCCATTCACCAACTGGGCCTATTTGCCCAATATTGTGAAACCATATTTCGCCCGGCGTGTAGTATGCATCTCGCAGCAAATCGGAGTTCCTGGAGTAGACTCTCATCCGGCGCCCAACCTTGCTAAGCAGTACAACACCGTCTGCGTCACGGACGCGCTCGAACGCTGGATGACGCTACGGGAGAAGCCGGAGAGTGCGGACGAAGTACGCTTAGTTATGAGAAGCCAGGCCGCAGCTGCCGCAGCTTTGCTACCACTATGTAACCGGGTGGTGTTTGCAGAAGCAGATTGTGTGACTCTGCTAGCTCGTCTCAAGCTGGAAGGAGTGCCGCAACCCGACTTCGAGTTACAGCCCGCGAGCACGACGCCGGGAAGTTCAGCTAAAACCGAAGCAAGGCCTGGCTGCGCTGGCCCTGCGGACCTGTATATATTGCACTACGACTCGACTCAGTCGGAAGAGTTTCACCGATATCTCGATACACTTGCCAACATCCTTGAAGAGAGGGGGCTTGCGGCCGTCGCCACCCACGAACATGATCCTCCCAACGATCCACAGGTAGTAGCGGCAATAGAAAAGCTTTTCGTGTACGAAGAATAGTTTAAAACTACGGTCGAATGCGTTTTCTATCCCGAGGAAAGAGCGAGGCTTCCTTCACATTGGTCAAACCAAGTATCTTCTGCGTCAACCGTTCAAGGCCAATAGCAAAGCCGCCATGCGGCGGGCAACCGTAGCGAAAGATCTGCGCATAGTCGGCAAGTCCTTCCTCGGTAAGCCCAAATTTTGGCAAGGCCTCCAGCAGCATGTCGTACTCGTTTATACGGCGTCCACCGGTGGTGATCTCCAGCCCCCGAAACAGCAGATCGAAACTGCTGGTTTTTTGCCCGTCGGGGTAGGCGTAGAAGGGCCGCTTTTTGCGCGGAAAGGCGTTCACAAATACCGCCTCGACCCCGTGGTTTTCGACAGCCCAGTCACACAGAACTCGCTCACCCTCGGGATTAATCTCAAACACCCGCCGCCCAAGTTTGTCGCTCATTATTTGTTTTGCTTCGTCATGGGAGATACGTGGAGTCTTGCGGATTTCCTCTGCACTGGGGACACGGGTGCCGTACTCGGAGAGAATTCGGGCACAGTCACGTTCAACAGAGCTAAAGACATGAGCCAAAATCTCAACCTCAAGATCCATAAGATCGTGCTCATCCTTAATGAAGGCCGTTTCTACATCAAGTGAAACATACTCGTTAAGATGTCGGGGTGTGTCATGCTTTTCTGCCCGGTAAGCGGCACCAATCTCAAAAACGCGTTCCATCCCACTTGCTACCATGGCCTGCTTGTAGAACTGCGGTGACTGAGCAAGGTACACACGGTTTTCAAAATACTCGACGGCAAAAAGCCCGGTACCGCCCTCTGTTCCAGTACCGATGAGTTTGCTGGATTTAATCTCGGTATAATCCTGGCTTCGCAGATACTCAGCAAAGGAGTTCAGCAAGCTGGACTGCAGGTGGAAGATGTCGCGAATTTTTGGGTTTCGAAGTGAGATGACTCGCTGATCGAGCACCGCATCAAGTCCCACCTTATCGGGGTCCCCATTAACCTGAAAGGGTAGATCGGCAGCAGCGGGGGCCAAGAGTTCAGTCTCGGAAACAGCTACCTCATATCCACCGGGAGCCTTTTCGTTGGCACGCGCTTCACCTCGCACCGTAATTACCGACTCATGATTGAAGTCCGGCTTGTCCTCATATACCAACTGCACCATGCCGGAGCGATCACGCAAGAGAACAAAAGAGATAGCTCCAAGCTCACGAATCCTGTGTACCCAGCCGCTTAGCTCTACCTGCTTGCCAACCTCGGCAGCAATGTCGCGGGTTAGTGTTCTCATTACTGATCCTCCATAATTTGCTGCACTCCACGTTCATCCTCAGAACCAAGCTGGGCAACAATGAGCCGCGTAAAGGCAGACTCGGTTGTGAGACGACCCATAGGTACCGCGCCTTCACGCCATAACTCGTGGCTGGTTACATAGTCGGAAAAATCAACCATGGCTTCTTGTTGTGATGTACAAAAGAAAGACACGCCGTTGGCGGCACCGTAGTGTAACGCCTCTCGCAGCGAGTAGGGGGTCTCACGCACACTGGCAG
>JAIVHN010000185.1:13475-22553 GCA_020201015.1 Spirochaeta sp.
AACACCTGCCGCGCCGGAGGCAGCCCGCTTAACGGCGGCACTGATGTTGGCAACCGCCTCGCTACGAGGTTTTACGCTACCACGGACCGAGTCGTTAGGTACCGATGAAGCGGTTAATACTATGGGAATACGAGCCTTGCCAAAAAACCAGTATAGCAAGGATGCAGTATAGGCCAAGGTATCAGTACCGTGAGCCACCACTATTCCAGCGGCCTCAGAATCTTCAATGCGACGAGCAATCTCGGAGATGAGCACAGCCCAGTCCGCCGGAGCTATTTCCTCGCTCAGAAAGGCCCCGAGTTGAATCTCTTCAAGGCGCAGCTCGGCCGGAAGCCCGGTATCACCGGCAAACTCAGTCCGTAGGTCAAACAGTTCTCCGGGGCCAATAAGTCCGTCCTCGCGCCTCACTCCTGAGATGGCGCCTCCAAAGGAAAGCACATGAATCACCTTTACTGAAAGACACGCAGAGATAAGCTCCTGCAGCAGTTGCGGCTCTGCCCTGCCAGATGTCGCCTTCATGACCTGGCCCACCAGGAAACCTACCGGTTTAGCATCACCGGAACGCACTTGCTCGACCGCATTCGGATGCGAGTCCAGCACTTTGTTTATATACTCAGAAAGCTCGGCAGGATCGGTAATTTGTTCCCACCCCTTGGTTTTGATAATTGCAGCCGGGGACGCGTCGGAAGCAAACACCTCTTCCAGCACTTGCTTGGCAATTTTGCCATGAATCCGCCCCTCATCAAGAAGTCGTAGCAACTCGGCAAAGCGCTCCGGGGTCAACACCGAGGTATCGATACTCTCACTACGCCGATTTAACAGCTTTTTTACGTCGGAAGCCAGCCAGCTTGCTGCAGACTGCGGATCCGCACCGAGCTTGATGGTCTCTTCAAAAAAATCCGCGGTACTTCGTTCATCAATAAGAAACTCAGCCTGGAGCTCGGACAATCCGTATTCTTCAATAAATCGGGTACGCCGATCCACAGGCAACTCTACTAAGCCTTTTTCTATATCGAGTAAGAAGGCCTCGTCGGTAATAAACGGTGGGAGATCAGGTTCGGGAAAGTACCTGTAGTCGTGTGCGCTTTCTTTCGTGCGCATGGCTTCGCTTACATCGCGGTTCTCGTTCCACAGACGAGTTTCCTGAACCACGGTTCCCCTGCGTTCAAGAATGTCTTCCTGCCGTGAAATCTCAAAGTTGAGCGCTTTGCGTACGAAACGTGAACTGTTCAGATTTTTAATTTCAACCTTGTCGCCAAGACCACCCCCGGAAAGGTTCACCGAAACATTGGCATCACAGCGCATAGAGCCTTCTTCCATGTTCCCGTCACACACGCCGAGATACCGCACCATCCGACGAAACTGCTGCAGCAGTACCTCGGCTTCCTCACCAACCTCAAGGTCCGGCTCGGTAACAATCTCAAGCAGCGGGGTACCGGCCCGGTTGTAGTCAAGCAGCGACATGTCGCCAGCATGGATCATTTTCCCAGCATCTTCCTCAAGATGAACCTCGTGGATGCGAACACGACGTTTTTTCTTGTGGAACTCAATGTCGATATATCCATCGCGTCCAAGCGGATGCTCGTACTGGCTAATCTGGTAGTTTTTCGGAAGGTCCGGGTAAAAGTAATTCTTACGCTCAAACACACTCCGTGATGAAAGAGTGCAGTTTAGGGTGCGGGCAACCACATAGGCCATCCGCATGGCCTCCTGGTTGAGCACTGGCAGGACGCCGGGATATCCCATACAAACCGGACAAATATTGCTGTTCGGCTCATCCCCAAATGCTGCCTTGCACCCGCAGAATATTTTCGTTTGGGTAGCAAGTTGAATATGAATCTCTAAACCTATAAATGACTGATACATATGCGGCTCCCTACTGTTCGCCCGCAGGCCGCTCATAACCCGGCGCAAGCTCAGGTTGGTAGAGCGTAGCGTAATCCCGCGCGGCAGCAAGAAGGCGCTGCTCGCCAAAAGCCGGTGCCAGCAACTGCATTCCTATTGGCAGGCCTTTGAGCACACCTGCCGGAAAACTCAGGGCCGGAATACCGGCAAGATTGGCGCTGGCGGTGAACTTATCTGCCAATTTCTGCTCAAAAGGGTTCATATCATCGCTGCCATGCCGAAAAGCTTGCCGGGGAAAGGTCGGGGTGAGGATCATATCAACCTCACCAAAGACGGCTTCAAAGTCTTGCCGAATTGCCGTGCGAATTTTCTGAGCACGGAGGTAGTACTGATCCTGAAATCCGCTTCGCAGCACATAGGTGCCCAGCAATATCCGCAATTTAACTTCCGGACCAAAGCCTTGATCTCGGCTCAGCCGTACAAGTTCGTCCGGGTTCTCAGCGTAGTCAGGCCTGAGGCCATAACGCACCCCGTTATACCGCGCCAGATTTGCACTAGCCTCGGCTGTAGCAATAGTGTAATACACCGGTGCCACATACTCGAGCATAGACAGCGATACTTCTTTCACCTCGTATCCAAGCGAGCGGAACTGTTCCAAGCAGGTGCGGTAGGTCTCCAATACCTCGGGGCTCAACTCAAGCTGATCCGGCTTAAGAACACCTACACACGGGGCCTTCCCACGGTAACCAAGGGAGTCGGCGTCTCGTGTAGTAGCTTCAGGTGCACGCATGGACTGAGGGTCTATGGATGTCTGGTCGAATCCATCTGCTCCCGACATAGCTTCATAAACGGCCTGAAGCACATCCAGGTCCAAAGATAGGACACCAATTACGTCTAAGGAGGAGGCATAGGCAACTAAGCCGAACCGGGAGACCGTTCCATAGGTAGGTTTAAGCCCGTAAACACCACAGAACGAGGCAGGCTGCCGCACCGAACCGCCGGTGTCGGAGCCAAGAGCAAACGGAACCAGGCCGGCAGCGACCGCTGCAGCCGATCCTCCACTTGAACCACCTACAACATAGTCGTTGTTCCAAGGGTTGGTTGTTTTACCGAGCGCCGAGTTGTCGGTGGAAGACCCCATACCGAACTCGTCAAGGTTGGTTTTTCCTACCGCCACAGCGCCTGCACTCATGAGACGCTGCACTGCGGTCGCATGATACGGACTTGTGAAGTTCTCAAGGATCCGCGAGCCGCACGTGAGACGAAACCCCCCGACGGATATATTATCTTTCACACCAAAAGGCAGGCCTGTTAGGACTGAATCCTTCTTCGGCACCTGCAAATCACGGCGGGAGCTCCCGAGATGTAGCTTTGGATTGAACTCAAGAAAGGCACCAATTCGCAAATCTCGTTCGCGAACCGCCTTTTCATAGGCATCTGGAGAGCTCTCCAGTACGTTTTTCCAGAATGTAAGCACGTTGACGACCTGTTTACAAGACGTTTGGTATGACGATGAATCGGTCCTCAAGTTCCTCGGCCGCTTCAAGCAGTGTATCCGGATCCGCTCCGGAAATATCACGTCGCTCATCCGCGCGGACGCGGGAACGGCTCACCTGCATATGCGTGGTCGGTTCGAGCCCGCTCACATCGAACTCACTCATTTTTGAGAAATAGGCTACCATTTGATCTACCTGCAGGGCGAGCTGAGAAATTTCTTTCTCGGTCAGCTGAATGTGTGATAAGTCGGCGGTAACATAAAGCTCTTGAGTATCCATACCGGGGTCACTATTACATTCGCTCTCATGGGTGTCAAGTCCGGTTGTCCCAAGAGCAAGCTGCAAGTTCACTTACACCAGCGCGGCACGCACCGTAGATAGCAGTGTAGCCGCATCAAAAGGTTTACTTAAAACCTCGCGAGCTCCGAATTTCTGCACCAGTCGCTTAAAGGCCTCGGTGTCTGTTGGTACCTTTCCAGAAACCATGATAATGGGCAGCTCGTGACGAAATGCGTGAGCATCCATCATAGTTTCTATGCCACCTTTGTCGGGCATTACAACATCAACGATAAAAAGGTCAAAAGCCTCTTTTTCGAATATATCTGTTGCTTCAATTCCACCGGAAGCTGCAACTACCTGATGTCCATTCTGTTGTAACGTCTCACGGACGAACTGCAGAAAAAATGCGTCGTCATCAACAACGAGAATCCGAGCCATTATATCTCCTTAGCAAACTGCGAAGTTGTAAGTATATCGCGCACTAGCAAACCAAACAATCGTGATACTCGGGAAAACTGGGAAAGGTGCTTTTGCTTGCCGCAGAGCGGTATTGACGAGTACTTAGATCGATACTGAAAGCTTGCAGCGATAAAAGATTTGACAACTCATTCGGGATAGATTATGTTGCCAGTTAACCCTACGTTGGAAACGTATATTCGGCCGCGTTTTCACGTTGTCCGCACAAGCGGAGCGATGTCGGCCGCTACCCTTGGAATACTATGGCATACGCAGCAACACAACTTCAGAACGACCCTACCTTGAAAAAGGAATTTCCGCTGGTGCATTTTTATGATCAAGACTTTGTCGATGTATACGATCAAACTTGGGCGTGGATCGGTGAAAGTTGGCATAAGGGCACAACCCGCAACAAACTCCAACCTCGGTATTTTAACCATACAGAGTCCGAGGGTATCAACCAGTTTGAGGCATGTTTTTCAACCTTTTTCCTGGTTTACAGCAATCGCATTCACCCAGCTACACCGCAACTCGACAACTTCTATGCAATGCAGGAGTCAAACGGTGCAATTCGCTGTGAGTATAGCGTCAAAGACGGGCAGGCGGTCCCACAGAAAGACAACTCCGAGGCGGTTGGACCACCCTTGTTCTCGTGGGCTGAGTACAACATGTACCACAAAATCGGCAACAAGAAGCGTGTTAAAGATGTCATGCCGTACCTCGAGGCCTACTTTGGCTGGCTGGAGACTACCTTTAAAAAGGAAAACGGTTTGTATGCCGTACCCTTGTCGGCCACGATGATGACAAACTCTCCTCGTAAAGGCATGCGCTACGCAGTTGATTTCAACACGCAACAAGCAATGAATGCCCTCTATATGGCTGAGCTTGGTGATATCCTCAACGACAAAGAGGTGAGCTTCCGCTACAAACGGCAGTATTTCTCGCTGAAGTCACGCATTAACTCGATGATGTGGAACGAACGCGACGGAATTTACTACGATCTAGACAAGAATGAGGAGCAGGTAAAGGTCAAAACCATTGCTGCGTTTTGGCCACTTTTAGCTGAACTCCCAAATGACGCTAAGGCGGAAGCACTCATTTCCCACTTGAGCAACCCTGAGACCTTTGGCATAGAGCACCCGTTTCCGTCCCTCGCCGCAAACGAGCCGGACTTCAGCGAAAAGGGAGCCGGATTCCGCGGCTCAGTATACCCGCCCTTCACCTTTATGGTAATTAAGGGTCTTGAGAAATACGCCCGCTTTGATCTTGCTCGGGAATGTGCCATCCGGCATTTGTACTACATCCTCGACACACTGCATCCGGAAGGCAAAGACAAAGGAATGGTCTGGGAAGCATATGCCCCGCGCAAGGACGGCCCCGCACAATGGAGTGGAAAAAAAGACTATCCGCGACCAATGTTGCTGTCATATGTCGGTCTTTCAACCATCACGCTCATGATAGAGAATATTATTGGTCTTTTTGTTAGCCTGCCCCGAAAAACCGTGGACTGGATCGTGCCCACGCTCGAAATCATGGGCATTGAGAACCTTTCACTGCGGCGAAACATGATCACCATTCTGTCGAACAAAAGTGGACGAGGATGGGAAATCCGTCTTGAGTCAGAAAAGCTATACTACTTTACTATTGATATTCTTGGCAGGAAGAAGAAGACGCTTCCGATTCCATCCGGCAAATGCTCAATGCTCATAGAAAAGCTTTAGGTATTCTGGCGCTTACTTAGCGCTAGACTCTTTTTCCAGTTCTTTACGCAGCTCCATGATATGTTTCGCAGGATACACTGCAGTCGGGCAAACACGGCTACACTCAAGCGCGCGTGCACAACGGTACACACCGTCGGGACGGCCCGCAGCATGAAGAATCTCGGCGCGTCGTTCCGGCGTTTTGGCCAGCTCTCTATTGAGCGCCGCCAAGACTGCCGGACCCTGAAACTCTTCATCAACCGGACACGCGGCCATGCACAACCCACACTCAATACAGTTCTCAAATCGTTCAAACTGCGATAGCGCCTGAGGCCGTGGCGCGTCATTGTTGACTTCGCTCTCGCGAATATATCCACTATTGTCCGGGTAGGCACTCATCAGCGCTACCGGACTGACAACTAAGTCACCAAGCGGCTCCATACCGACAAGTGGCTCAAGCTTGATATCGTTGGAGGCCAGGTTGTCAACTTTGGTGAGGCAGGCGAGCTTAGGCTTTCCATTTATCATCATACCGCAGGTGCCGCAAGATCCATGGTGGCAGGAATGTCTGTACATAAGGTCTGGCGCTTGCTCAACTCGTATCCATTCCAGCGCGTCAAGAACCGTAGCGTGTTCGTTAAGCTCCAGTGAGTAGGTTTGGAGCGCGGCGGGCGAACCGGCTGGCCCTCCGCCACGCATGATACGAAAGGTACGCCGCTGTGCACTCATCACTTGACTCCTTGTCGATAGTACCGGCGGTGCGAGGGCAGCGGTGTTTCGGTGGTGGTGCAAGGTTCCTGGACTCCCAGTTCATGGCAAACGGCATCTACCGCTTTTTCCGCCATAGCTCGTAGCACGGTTGCCTTCCCTCCAATTACGCTTATCAGTCCGTGTACAGCGTCATGCTGAGCATGGTTCACACAAACAAAGTCACGGCTTAAGCCACGACCGTCTTCAATGCTGTCGGACTTGCCCGCCAAGGGGCGCGCTGCAATCCAAGCGGCGTGAAAAGGCTGTTTACTAAAATTGGGCACCATCTCATCCGCACAGCGATATAAAAAATCTACATCCGCCCGTGGCACCTTAATATCGTCGGGATCGTCGGTTTTGTACTGAGTAGTTCCAATGATAGAGAGCCCACGTTGCGGAACTATAATGTCCCCATCACCGGACGGGTGGAGGCGGCTAATAACCATGTTACACAGTCGCTTTCGAACAGCAAGCATAGTTCCCGGAGCCGGAGTAATGGGAATATCGATGCCAGCAAATTTGGTTATCTGTGATGCCCACGCACCGGTAGCGTTAACAATGAGATCTGCCTCAATGCGCTCATCTTGCTGCTGTATAAGATTCCGAATTCTTACCGCGACCGCGCGCCCACCCTCGATGTCAACTCCAGTAACCGGACAGAAAGGCCGAATCACCGCACCACCCTCTTGGGCGCCAGCGAAAAACTGCAAAGGCAGCCGCCAGGCATCAATAGTTCCATCCGGTACTTGTACGACGGTGCCAATTTTCTCGGAGAGCTTTGGCTCCATTCGAAGCGCCTGTTTACGGGGCACTTTTTCAGCTGGAATACCCGACTCTAAACAGGCGTCGATAAAGGTCGGTGCAAACTCCTCGTCATCGTTATTCAGTGCCACAAAGAGTCCGTAGTTTGACTCAAGCGACTCCGAGGCAATTTTTCTGAGAGTATTTGTTTCCTCCATACACTCACGAGCAATTTCCCGATCAGCAACGGCGTACCGCGCGCCGCAATGAAGTTGACCATGATGCCGGCCGGTCGTGCCGGAGGTCAATTCACCGCGTTCAAGCACGGTAGCGTTAAAGCCACGTTTAACCAGGTCATAGGCAATTGCCGCGCCTGTACCTCCGCCGCCAATAACCACCACATGATGCTTTTTCACGAAGGCTCCTTCGTGCTGTCCGGATCAGCTCGTCTCTTCACTTCATTTACATGGTGATCTATCATGCGTCTCGCGAGACTCAATGGTCCAGGAAGCGGTGGGAGCTTATCCGTTGCGTACCAGGCGGCATCTGCAATTTCTTCCGGTTCCGGATCAATCTTTCCACCGGCATGCTCTGCAAAGTAACCCACCATCAGAGAATCTGGAAAAGGCCACGGCTGACTTGCAAAGTAACGCAGGTTCTTGATCTGCAGGCCAACCTCTTCCATAGTTTCACGATGTACGCACTCCTCAAGGGTTTCACCCGGCTCAACGAATCCGGCAATGAGGCTGTAGTGTGGCAAGCCTCGGCGAGCGTTACGTGCCAGGAGAATCTTTTCTCCTTTAGTTATGGCCGTAATGACGGCAGGAACGACATGCGGATAGTTTTTATTACCACACTGCGGGCATTGCTTACCACGCTCACGTTTGCCATGGAACATTTCAGTGCCACAGGTACCACAGTAGCGCGAGTGTATATCCCAACGCAGAATATGATATGCACGTCCGGCAATAAAGGTTAACTCGCGGTTTAGGCGTGGATACAAAACCCGCAGCGACCCCGTGAAAAGTCCTGCAGCCCGCAAAGAAGCCTCTCCAACAACATCGGTTCCAACGGAGGCTCCGGCCGGAGACATTGTATACAGCGAGCGTCCATCAAGACGGCCAAGATACTGACAGGGTGTTTTCCACTTGATTGAAGCAAGCTGTTCAAAGCTCGGCAAGCTGAGCGTAGTACTCTTTTCAGGATCGCCGTTTACGACCAGTTGGTCGCCGCTGAAGGCAGCGCAAAGATCTTGGGGATCCGGCTTTGCAGGAGGAAGATACTCAGGTACAAACCGACTTTTGTTCAAAACACCATCACCCGTTGCCCATCACTAAAGATACTGATTTTTCTGGTAGATTCGGAAATTGCAATTGCAACCGCGTCACTTACCGCAGTAATTGCGGCGGCGGCGGTATGCCGCGCGCCAAGCCCATATGGGACTTTACGCACCGCGGTATTAGTGCGCACGTAGGTTCCTGCCGACACAATAACGCCGTCGCCACGAATAATAAAGGCTCCGTCAATGCGTGAGAACTCTTTTATCGTTTCTTCAAGACTCGGGTCAAGCACGTTCCGTTCTTCTGCGTTATATCCATGAAATGGGTTAATGACGAGTTGCTGCGTATGTCGCAGGACCTCTTCATGGCTTCCCAAAACAAAAAGCGTGCCAATTGGTTTCCCTTCTCGTCCTTCTTGGGCAATTTCGCCGGATATCTGAATAATACGTGAAAAAACCGCCTCTTCTAAATCCCGCGGCCGTTTTGTTGAGCTTAGTGAGAAAAAGAGCGCAAAATCGCGCTCAACATCGG
>JAIVHN010000102.1 GCA_020201015.1 Spirochaeta sp.
TGTCAAAGTGCGTGTCTATTAGTGTGTACATTAATAGCTCGGTGACCATAGCGGAGGGGCCCCACCCGTTCCCATTCCGAACACGGAAGTTAAGCCCTCCAGCGCCGATGGTACTGCCCTTCGCGGGTGGGAGAGTAGGTCGTTGCCGGGCTTTTTTTGCGCCCTCAGCTTTTTGTGAGCCTTACATTGGCCTTTCATTCGCCTTGCATATCCGTTGGTTCTCGGCTATTCTGTGACTCGGTGAGGAGGTGGCTTTGGCCGAGACGACAAAGTTACAGTTGGTGACCTTTCAGCTCGGACAGGAGCACTATGGCGTCGACATCATGGATGTCGAGGGCATTGTGAAGGTCGAGGATGTACGTTCAATACCGAATGCGCCGGTCTATGTAGAGGGAATCTTCAACCTACGTGGAGAAATTATACCTGTCATCAATCTGCACAAGCGTTTTCACCTCAAACGAGCAAAACTAAGTGAAGAAGAAGAATTGCTGAGCGGTTTCGTCATTATTTCCATAGACGGAGTGAATCTGGCGGTGATTATTGACAAGGTATCGCGGGTTGTCACTATTGACGGATCCGAGATTCAGGCGCCACCGCAAATGATTGCTGGAATTGGAGCAGAGTACATTCAGGGTGTTGTGCATCGTGAGGAGGGCTACCTCGTCATCCTCGATATTCGACGGCTCTTTAACCTTAAAGAACTTGAACAACTCGGCAAAATGGCCGTTTAGGATACATACCGTAAATGATTCTTTTCTCACGACCCTCAATTAAACGACGAGATATGGATGCCGTACTTAGCTGTATGGTTGAAGATACTCTTGGCCCTGGTGAACGCACGCGGGCCTTTTGTGCGGCACTGGGTGAGTACCTGGGGATGCAGGAAGGTGGTGCATTTCGTGAGTATCGGCGTGCCGTGCGCGCGGCCTTCCTGTCCTTGGAATTGCCCCTTGGTGCGAGGCCAGCACTCTCGGTGCTTGCGCCGCGCGCGTATTACGAGGTGGCTAGTGAGCTGGGGCTCGAACCGTTGCTTTTCGATGTGGATTCAAGTAGCGGTGTCATCGACAGCGCCGCGCTTGAGCGTTCTTCGCCGGAGAGCTGCGGCGTGGTGGTACTTGACCATCCTTTGGGTTTTGTGCCTGACCACGAGGCGGTCTACTCGCTTGGAGTGCCGGTTATTGAGGATATATCACATGCGCTTGGTGCGCATGACGGTACGCGCTTGGTTGGTAGTGGTGCTCGCTTTACTGTCATGGCGCTTGAGACCGACTGCATAATAACCACTGGTGGTGGTGCAGTCGTTTTACCCAGCGGTAAAAAAGAACGCAGCGCCCTGCGGACACACATAAGCGCGCTTGCGGCAGACACAATGCTGCCGGATATGAACGCAGCGCTTGGCTTGACCCAGATGAGGGAGCTTCCACGATTCATAGAACGACGCATGGAGATATCGGCCTACTTTCAGAAGGCCATTGCGCCCGGTGCTCACAAGAGCCTGCACCAGAGTGGAGATGCCGAGAATCTTTGTTACGCGTTTCCAGTGGTTCTTGAAACCGGTGTCGGTGTGGTACTTGAGTATGCTAAAAAGAAAAAAGTTGTCACACAGCATGCTTTTAGTGACTCCATACTCGCGCACCTTATCCGCTTGCATACGGACCGCCTGCATTCGGATGGGTCGGCAGGGAACGCTGTGCAGGCTCCGTCAACGCTGCAGCAGTCCGCCCCGCACGCGCATAGTGTTCCACATCCGGATTCGTTCCCGGTGGCTCGAGACCTTGTGCGCCGCTGTATTCTTTTCCCAATCTACCCGACGCTGAGCAGACAAGAAGTTGAGACGGTTTCTCGCGTGCTTTCCACCCTGCCATAAATCCCTTGATTCGGTGTAGCATTGTCTACGCTGATTGTTCGAGTAAAAAAATTGGTTTTCTTCTCGAGATAGCGAAGCTTTACAGCGTTTTTGGCTGTAAGTATAGTGTGAAGGGTTGTACTACATGAAGCAGGATGTCCGTCGCGTTCTCATTGTCGCAAACTACACCAAACCGCATGCTGATGAACTTGCTGAAGAGATGCGGCAAAAACTCGAGTCACTTGGTATACAGGTAGTGGTCTTTGGCTTCCGCGGCTTACCTGCTCGGCCGCAGATCAACGGGTTTGACTTGGCCATCTCACTTGGTGGGGACGGAACGGTCCTCTACAGCGCCCGGCTTCTCAGCTCACTCCGCATTCCCATTCTTGCAGTAAACCTTGGTGACTTTGGCTTTATTACCGAGGTCACTGCGGACGAGTGGTGGGACGCATTTGAAGCCTTCCGCGAGGGGCGACTCGAGGCGGGCGCCCGTATTATCTTGCGCATTGAGGTGTGGCGGCGTGGGGTCTCGGTTGCGAATTTCATGGGAGTGAACGATGTAGTCATATCGTCATCGGCAATTTCGAAGATTGTTCGACTCACGGCGCATCTCTCGCGCGAAACGCTGGGACGATATCGTGCCGACGGCATCATTGTTGCTACTCCCACGGGTTCAACCGCATATTCGGCCGCTGCTGGAGGCCCTATTCTCCACCCCGAAATGGAGGCCATGATCATTAACCCAATCTGCCCCTTTACGCTCTCTCATCGGCCGCTGGTGGTTGATGCATCCGAGCGTATACGGATAGAGGTGGAGCACGAACAACGAACCGAGGTTATACTCACCGCCGACGGGCAGACGGTCTTTCCGTTGCAGCCCGGTGATGAAGTGTGTGTGTGTTGTTCGGATGAACGGGCACATATTATTCGCTCCGACAAGCGAAGCTTCTACGAGGTGCTCCGTTCAAAGCTTAATTGGTCCGGAGGTCCCGATGCTTGAAGAACTCTCAATTCAGAATCTGGCGCTGGTAGATAGACTGGTGCTACGATTCACCTCGGGTTTTCAAGTGCTGACCGGAGAGACTGGAGCGGGAAAGTCTATCCTTGTTGGGGCGCTTTCGCTGCTGCATGGCGGAAGAGCAGACACCGAGAGTATCCGTACCGGATCGGATGAAGCGGTCGTATCAGGTGTTTTCCTGGTTAAGGATGAGAGCGAGGCCTTTGCGTGGCTGCAACAACGTGGCATAGAAATAGAGGAAGGGGCGGTCATAGTGCGCCGAAGCGTACGGAAGACCGGTCGCGGGAGTATTTACATTCAGTCCTCTCCGGTTACGCGCTCCGATCTTGCCGAGTTTGCGGGTTATGTCTTTGACCTCCACGGGCAGCACGAACATCAGTCACTGCTGGCGTCTGATCAGCAGCGCAGACTGCTTGACCGTTATGCTGGCATTGAAGAGCGGGTGGCCGAGTTCTCGCGCAGTTTCTCGGAGCTCAGCGAACGCAGAAAACACTTCGATCGGATGCTTGCCGGTGAGCGCGAGCAACTCCGTGAACGAGAGTTCTTAGAGTTCGCGGTTTCCGAGATCGATTTAGCGCAGTTGAAACCGGGCGAGGAAGAGGAGCTTGAGCAGGAGCGCCGGATACTTGCCGAACATGAGCGAGTCTTTGCGCTGTTGGAAGATTCGTATGGCGGGCTTGCCGAGAATCGTGGGGGTGCGCTGTCGTCTCTGCGACGGGTACGCGACGCGGTCGATGGGCTCTCTGCAATTGATCCGGCCATGGCGCCACTTGCGAAACGTCTTGAGGACAGCTTTTTTGAACTTGAAGACATTAGCGAGCAGATCCGCGACTATCATAGCGGCATTGAGTTTCGGCCGGAGCGTGTTGAGGCGTGTAACGAGCGGCTTGCCGCTATTCACAAGCTTGAGAAGAAGTACGGGGTCGATATTTCCGAGGTGTTACGGTACCGTGATGAGGCCGCCGAACGAATTAACGGGTTTGCAACATGGGAAGAGGACAAAGAGCGGCTTTCGGCTGAGTTGCATGTCGCCGAAAAGGCGGTGCGGGCAGAAGCCCAGGCCATTTCGGAAATGCGGCGTGCGGCCGGAGAGCGGTTGGCCGCCGCCATTACCGAGGTTGTTCAGCGCTTGGGGCTGCAGCGAGCCCGTTTTGCCGCGCATGTTGGTCCCCGCAGTGGCGAGAATGGGAAGGCTGTCTG
>JAIVHN010000267.1 GCA_020201015.1 Spirochaeta sp.
AGCTCCGCCGTTGCTGTGGCTGGCTGCGCCGCGGGCGCCTCTGGTGGCCGCTCCGGTGCCGCGGGCGCCTCTGATGCCGCAGGCGCCTCTGATGCCCTCGCCTGGGTGGTCTGCTTTGCGTAGTAACGGCCAAGCGCTTCGAGGGCGGGAATGAGCGTATCTACATAGTGCGCCCGGCGCGCCGTGTGTACGGCTTGACTATAGAATGCTTCTGCATCGAGCGTGGTCATTTTGCTTAGCTCGCCAATGCGTTGCAAAACCTTTGCATCTGCGTTGGCCGCGCTTGCGGGGTCGGTGCCAGCCGTGCCAGCCGTGCCTGCGTCGGCGGCACCGGTAGCGGCATGCTCAAGGGCGCGGCCAAGGCCCAGGTACATCCGGCCGTTCTCGGCATCCGAACCTACGGCCTTGGACACAGTCACTGCTGAGGCGCCGTAACGCAGAGCACGAGAGACATCGCCGGTCTCGGCATAAAGACAAACAAGATAGGACAGGCTGTAACCATAGTATCCCTTAGCACCAATGGACCGAAACTCCCTTAGCGCATCGCGCAGGTAGCGTTCTGCCTTGCGGAAGTCCTGCATACGAAAGTATGCCGCACCCATGGAAAACACCGCGTACCCAATGGCCAGCCGCTCATCAATTGCCTGTGCGATATTGCGCGACTCGCGATAACGGGCAACCGCCTCCTCGTACTTTCCACGGCGGTCGGCAATGACACCAAGATTGAGCAATGCGGCCGCAAGGCCGCTACGGTAGCCAATATGGCGGTACACCGCCAGCACCTCTGAGAAGCGCCGTTCCGACTCGGCCAGGCGCCCTTGATACTGGGCAACTACCCCCATGTCGTAGAGGGGATAGGTGACCAGGCGTTCTAGCTGGGCCTCGCGGAAGACGGTGTGGGACTGCTCGTAGAGCTGCATTGCCTCGGAGTAGCGGCTGCGGTCACGCAGCAGGACACCCTGGAAATACAGCGCGAGGCCCTCGTTGGAGGCATCGCTGGCGCTACGGGCATGCTCCAAGGCCTGCTCGAGCGCGGTCTGTGCGCTACGGTGGTTGCCGGCGCTCCAGTATGCTCGGCCAAGATTGACCAGAGCCTCGGCCGCCACCGAGACGGCGCCCGCCTTAAGAGCCAAAGCGCCGGTTCGTTTCAGCACATCAACGGCATCTTTTGCACGCCCAATTCGCTGGTATACCGCTCCAAGTAGCGACATCAACCGAGCCGCCTCGGCATCTCTGCCCATGCTTACCGCGAGGCCAAGGGCCAAAAGCGATGTATTAATCTGCTTGTCCCAGTCTCCGCTAATGCCGTATAACTCAGCCATTTGCTGCAGTGCGGCAAGTCGGCCCGCGTCACCGGGATTAAGTTCACAAAACTTGTCAAAAAGTTGGAGCGCAGACTCGTTGCGAAAAAGGCTCCGGTAGTAGCGCGCCGCCCGCCAGTAATACCCTCGAGCCATACCTCTGCGCTGGGCGGCCTCGGCATGGTAGGCCAACTCGGCGTGGTGGTCGCCGCTACCGCCATACAGACGACGGCCAGCCGCAAGCACCGCAGCGTGAAGCTCACGCCGCGTACTTTGCAGCTGAGACTGGACCAAGGCTTCCCGTAACAACTCAATTTCAAACTGGTATTCACGGCCCTCGTTGTCAACTGCACTCCATAGGCCTGCAGCAACACCTTGCTGCAGAGCGGTTTCGAGTGTTGCGGGTTCTACGCCCAGAGCATTGCACAGCAGGTAGGAATCGAACCGGGAACCAATTAGTGCCGCCGCCTTTGCAGTTTCTCTCACTTCACTTGGCAGTGCATCAAGCCGAGCGTTTAGCAGCGTTCCAATGCCGTAGGGTAGGTCTACGTCATCGACCCGCGGCTCGTATCCGTCCTCTCCCCGCGTTAGCATTCCTGCCCGCAGCATGTAAGCACTCAGCTCACTCAGATAAAAGGGGTTGCCGCCAACACGTTTGGTCACAAACTCTACCAGCGCCGGTGCCGCTGGCCCTTGCAGCTCACGGACCAACAAGGCCCGTACCGCCGCTGGCGCAAGTGCCCCCAGCTCCAGTCGATCTGTGGCAACACCGTCGGGCACGCTGGGTAAGACATCGTCCCCGAGAGATTCGGTGCGAGCCGACAAGAGCACGCCAATAGGTGCGGATCGGTGTTCAAGCAGCACGCGCTCCAACAGCCCGCGAGTCTCCGAATCCAGCGCATGCGCGTCGTCAATGCAGATCAGCACCGGAGCCAACATCGCGCACCCGCTGATCATAGACACCAGCCCCGAGAGCGTGAGCTCAAAGGTTGCCTCGGAGTCCAGTCCGGCAAGATCCTCCTCGCTATACAGGTCTGACTCATATAGACGGCCAGCACTCTGAAATACTGCTGCTATAGCGGCACGTGAAGGTGCCACCTCTGCTCGATGCCCGGTATCAACCTGCGAGTTCTCTCCCGCCAGGTGTAGATCTAACACGGCTCGCGCAAGTTCTCCCAGGTTCCCCGCCTTTGCACGAATCGTGTCGGCCCGTATATCGACAATCACAAAGCCCTGCCCGTAGGCCTGCACGCCAGCATGTAAAAACGCCGTCTTGCCAATGCCTGCCTCTCCCAGCAGCAAGAGAAACCCTGCCGAGCTCCGCATCCGGTCGAGCCGATCTCGCAGGTGCTCGAACTCACTATCGCGTCCTATCAAGTGTTCGATTTTGCCAGACAACGCTGTGCCCGCAAAATCACAACGGTAGACTTCCAGTGGCGAACTGAAACCACGAAAACTTCGTTTGCCAAGCTCTACAAACGACACTGGTAGCGCAGCCCGCCGAATTCGGTCTGCACTCTCACCGGCGGTACACACCTCACCACCCACCGCATCTACCGCCAGACGCGCAGCCAAGTTGACCGAGTCACCTAACACCGAGTAGGTACAGCGGCTGCCTCCCACATAGCCTGCAAACACCACGTCAGAGCTTAATCCCACACCCCCGTCGTTCGCAGCGCCGTCGCGCGAGGTGGTGTCCGCGCTCGCCTTGTTCGCAGCGCCCTTGCTCGCCTTCAGTACATCCTGCACATCACGCACAAAAGCCAGCGCCCGCTCCAAATCCTTTCCATGTGACACCGGCACACCAAATAGCACCAAGGCCATAACGCCTTTCTCAGCAACTTCGATGTTGTTGAGGTAGCCCTGATACGAGCGTGCAAGCTCGGCAACCGGCCGCAGCCGTTCCGCAATCATCTCACACGAGCCGGGATCTGCAAACTGAATAAACACCGCCACGGTCTGACGAAACTCACCGCCCGCCTCGCGCGGTAACTGCTCGCCGCCGTCAGGTAAAAACAGGGGTGCAACAGTTCGATACTGGTCGATGTCTACGCGGGGGATCTCGGAATGCGTCGGGCCGGGCGTTGTGGATGCGGCGGAACCCTCTGCGGCGTTTTGTTGCGCGCGGGCCGACGGCGATAGCTCGACGGTGCCGGGTGTTGCAGACTGCTGCGCGCGCGCCGCGTCCGCTGGCCCTGCGCCACGAAAAAAGTAAAAGCCGCCGCCGAGAGCCTCCTCGGGCACGCAGGCCATCCACTCAACCTCGCCGTACGCAATACCAATGCGTCCCTCCATGGCGAAATCACCATGCGGAGTCCGCTGCAAATGCTCACGATCAATTACCGCACGCATCTTGGCTGCCGCCGAACGGGCTGCCTCCACACTGGGAAACAACGCGGTCATGGAATCTCCCGCAAAACCAATCACCTCACCCAGCTCAGGCTCGGTAACAGGTGCAAAGACACGGTTAATGATCTCGGACAGCAGTTCGGCGCCCTCGGTGCCGTGCTTCAACAAGGCTGCAGTCATGGCCGTAAAGCCGGAAATATCGAGCGACAGCACTGCATACGTGCCCGAGCCACTCGACAGGCCCTGTACAGGCGCCAGCGCTCCATCATGAGCCACGCAATCAACGATAAATGAAGAAATAAGCCTGCGTTCGTTTTGATTTACCACCCGAAGAATATACCGCAAATAGTTGTATAGTCAAAATACCGATATACCCGCCCGGCCCGCACACGATTTTTGCGAATTTCG
>JAIVHN010000268.1 GCA_020201015.1 Spirochaeta sp.
TTGGCCGAGGCAGTTACAGACCTCAGAATGCTTGAACATACTCATCGGGCCGCACTGTCGGCTGCTTCACGTGTGCTTCAGCCCACATTGCTTGACTTCTTGAGATAGGTAGGGAAAAATGCTACGGATCCAGAGTAAGGCACTTGGAAGCTGTGAGATTGATGACAAGCAACTTATACGTTTCGCCAACGGTCTATTTGGTTTTGAAAAACACACCGAGTTTGCATTGCTCGACGCAATGCAGCATCCGTTCTATTGGTTACAGAGCTTGCGTGATGTTGGGATCTCATTTTTGCTTATTAATCCATACTTATTTCGTTCGGACTACGTGTTGGAGGTGCCGGACTCGGATATTGAAGAGATTGGAGCCCCCGATCCAGACGATATTTTGGTATTTGCAATTGTGACAGTCCCTGAAGATGTGCGCGAGATGACGGCTAATCTTCAAGGGCCGCTTATCATTAATCGTCGTGACGGCCTTGGGCGGCAATCCATACATCTTAACTCAAATTGGAAGACTCGCCACCGCATTATAGGTGAAGCCGACAGCACGCGGGACAATGCATGCTGATACTTGCACGTAAACTCAACGAGAAAATTCTTATTGGCGACAGTATCGAAATCTCGGTGATTGAGATCAAGGGTGAGCATGTCAAAATTGGTATAGATGCCCCAACCTACGTTAAGGTTTATAGGCAGGAAGTCTATGACGCAATACAGCGTGAGAACAAAGCTGCTGCCGAAACCGATCCTACACGCATGGGCGATCTTGGGGATCTTTTCAAGCCCTGAAGTCGTTTTCGTTCCGGCTGCTATGTCGGATTCCTATCTCAGCCTCACTCATCCTCAGATAGTCAGGTCCCGCGTCTTCCGGCGTTCGGTCGCCTGCCATGTGCCGCTGACGACCGACCGTTGCCAGAGTCGGCGCAATTCCTTCAAGATGACGGGAATCCAAACGGTAACTATGAGCGATATCTGATGCTTGTGCTGAAGCTTGCTCACAAAATAGATTCGCATCCGGTCCGGTTATAAGTGGTGGAGCGGCGGACTCATGGTAGCCCGCAATGAGGGCCAGTAGATCCTCGGTTGTAAGATCAAGGTAACTGCTCAGGCGCTTCGCTCTGTGATACAGAGCTCCATACCAGCGACGTTTTCTTGCGTCAAGAACCGGGATAACAAGGCCCGGGTAGGCCAAGAGTCCCGCTGCATAGCAGTCGGCCGCTGGCACTGCAATGTAGTCCGAGGCTCCGGCCGCCAAAAGTCCTTTGGCAGTTGCAAAACCTATGCGAAGGCCGGTGAATGAACCTGGTCCCGCTGCAACCACCACGAGGTCAATTTCGGGCACGTGTAGACCCGCCCCTCCGAGCAGGTACTCTATGGCTGGAAGTAGCTGCTCCGCATGCCGTGACTCGTTATTGACGGAGACCGCACTGTCGGCAGTAATGACTCCCGTGTCAGAAAAGGTGTGCAGTGCAACGCTAAGACGGTATGAAGATGTATCAAGTGATAGAACCCTCATGTCCAATGCCGCCTGTTGCGAGTCTCACGCCGAATGTTGCGAGCACTTATGTCTGGATAGCTGATGGTGATGGTGCGACTAGTTTCGTCCATGGCGACACGGCTACGAATTTCAACAGTGATACAATGATCGGGGAGAATATCTTCAGCTCGTGAGGGCCACTCAATAAGGGTGATGCCTTCATTGCCAATATAGTCTTCCAGGCCGGTGTCGCGCGCCTCGGCAGAGTCCTTTATGCGGTAGAGGTCGAGGTGAAACAAGGCTAAAGAACCACGATACTCGGCTACAATAGGGTAGGTTGGACTGGTTATCTGCTCTTTAATTCCAAGTCCGCGCGCGACACCGGCGGCAAAAACCGTTTTTCCGGCCCCGAGATCCCCTTCCAGCCGTATCACATCTCCCGATTTCAGGCTCGCCGTAAACTCGGCTGCTATGTCTTGAGTCTCGTGCGGTGTGAGCGATGTGTAGTGCCTTGTCAGCTGAGCTGTCCCGTTGTTGAGAGCCTATGAATGTACTCCTTGAGGTCGTTAATTACCGGTAGTACCGGATACTCAATTTCCCGGAGGAGATTTACACTTATATCAATTGACCCCAGTGCGGTGTGCTCTAAGGTAAACTCAATGGGTACATCAATCGAGCCAGCGCCGTTGAGGCTCAGCGTCGCGGTTCCCGTATACATTCGGCGATACTCAATAGCTGCTTCCTTCCGCTGAATATCACGTATACCAATTACTTTCATATTACCTCTGATTTTTACGCGTCGTAACTTTTTTTACGTAGCTTAACTTTCGTCGGTAACTACATATAGTTTGTTGACTGAGGAGCTATTCCTCGTCCTCATATCCGTACACAAAGGACTGAATGCGATTCACGTGCTCACGTGATACACGGGTAAACTTAATGCGCATGACGCCACCCTGGTAGCCAGCTCGTTCTAAACGTAAGACCTTACCATAGACCGTTATCATAGTTCTGTCTTCAGTTTGAAAGTCTACACGAACAAGGCCATCGGCTGCCAGTGGCATGCGCGACTGCACCGCGCAGCCCCCGGCCGACAGATCTATCATACGACCAAGCCGGCGCTGCTCTTTGTTTACGACTGCACTGCGCTTTGCCTTTTTCCCTTTCCCAGTTGTTACAACCGAAACAGGGTACAGGTAAACCGGAGCATCCAGTTCGCGCCGTTGATAGCGTCTATTCTGCACTTTCTTCATTTTCTGTGCATGGTCAATGTACATCACAGGTGTCTTACGATGAACGCCGTATCCCAGTACGCGCGAGGCAAACTGGTATACATGGCCCTGATCCGAAACCGATTTTACCTTAACAGGGGCACCTTTTCCCAGGCGGACTTGTTCACCTTTGTCGGATTCCGGTGCCGCAATACCCAAATGGGCCGCCACCGAGGTGAGTAGCTCAGTCTCATACCAATGATTCCCAATTCCTACGGCCAACTGGCTGCCTATACGTAAGGACTTGCTTGAGCGAGCTACGCCACTGGCCTCTATCGAGTTGGTGATTATACGTTTGAGCTGAAATATCTCGTATACTCGCTGCTCTCGAACAGTGTCGGACAGATCAGCAGAGCGAACGTCCTCGAGTGCCTGATGGATAAAGGAGTCCAGATACCCGGCATGGCGCAGAAGCCGCATCGGCACCTTGGTATTGTAGCGCTTAACCAAATGTAGCATGAGCTTGGTACGTTCGCGGTCTAGACCAAT
Source organism: Spirochaeta sp. (assembly GCA_020201015.1). Taxonomy (GTDB): domain Bacteria; phylum Spirochaetota; class Spirochaetia; order DSM-27196; family SLAA01; genus SLAA01. The sequence goes on from JAIVHN010000268.1 coordinate 3,241, forward strand.
TCGTTTCGCTTCGCGGCGAAAACGTCGACCCGAAAATCGTACCTCGGGGCCTGAACTTTTCGAGCCACCATTTAAAATTGCGGATGTGACCCCTACAAGCACGAGCACCCCAATGAATACCACCATAATGATAGTTGCTCGGGGATCATTGCCTCCAAATTCGCTGAATGGGTTGTTTTGTTGGAGGGGTTTCAAGGTTGAAATCAGGTTAGGTAACGTGTACACCACCTACAAATCTCCTAGTTTTCGTCTTGGTTAGAGAGACTATCAAGACGTCTAATGAGTTCCTCAGAGTAAGGTACAATTTCGTACTCAAGCAGATCTCCAATAAGAACGGAGTCACGTGAGCCGAAGGCATTCATCAACTCGCCCAGCACTGTATGATACGATACTACAAACTCATGGAGTCCGTCGGTGTTAATATACTCTGATACATGAGGAATGAGGCGCAGCAGCTTTGCGGCCAGCTCAGTAAAATGTGACACATGTTGCATCGCCTCAGCATCCTTGCCTGCTTGCAGCAGTACCGAGACATCACCCAATTTGGGCAACAATGCCCGCATGAGCTCGCGACTAGTTACGGTTTCTTTGACTGGGCGCTGATGCTCCCGAAGCCGAGCTTCGGCAAGGAGTTTTAATTGTTCAAGAAAAGCAGAGAAATGGCCTTTGAGCTCGCTGCGCTCGGGCTCGACCGCCGAGAGTAGTTTTTCGGTCATTTTGTCGAGAGCCGACGGATCATCCATCGAGAGATGGACGCCGATAAGCTCCGGTAAAACGGGTGATACATGTTGATATTCAC
>JAIVHN010000269.1 GCA_020201015.1 Spirochaeta sp.
GTCGAAGAGAGGTTGGGTGTCTGCAACCCCCATAACCTGAAACTGCTCTTCGAGCTCATTACCCCCAAAATCTAAAAGTAGCCGGAATACCGACAGAGACCGTTCTACCGAGAGCTCCCAGTTTGTAGCCCACGGCCCCGCCGGGTCGGTGGGTACGCTGTCAGTATGTCCCTCAATCCGGAATTTTCGCTCTGCGAGCTCAGGTGACCGGAGTAACTCTGAGAGCCGCTGCAGCACCGAACGTGCTTCCTCGAGATTCACCTCGGCACTAGCCTGTCCGAAAAAAGAGTCGGCAGCCAGCGAGATCACAAGACCTCGCTCATCTTGAGTCACCCGAACCCGTTGACTTTGGATCTCGGGCTCAAAAAGCGAGATCGCATTACGGCGAGCATTGTCTAACGCGCGCCCACGCTCCATTGACGGCAGCATCATTACCGTGTTCCCAAGCTCGGCTAAGGGGCCCGCCTCTAGCGTGTTACCCCCCTGCATACTCCCAAGCCCCGGAAAGGAGGCCAGGATGAGACGTAAACGATACCCGTCTATTTCAGCGGTAGTGAGCAACATAACGAAAAAGGTTAAAAGCAGCGTGACCATGTCACCATAGGTGAGCATGTAGTCAGGAGCTCCCCCAGACTTCTTCTTTTTTTTCTTTGGCGCGGGCATAGCCCCTCCCCTCTTAGCGCTCTACAACCGCTTAATCTCTACCGGACTCCGCCTTAATAGCTTCACGCTGTTTCGGCGGTAGAAAAGCAACCAGCTTGTCCAGCAGTATACGCGGATTATCTCCCGACTGTATCGAGAGTATACCTTCAATAACAATTTCGCGCGCCCGTGTTTCGTCGCCGTCACGATCCTCTAGTTTACTTTTCACTGGTATAAGCACGAGGTTCGCAAAAAAGGATCCGTACAACGTGGTGACAAGCGCGGTTGACATACCACGGCCAATAACCGAGGTGTCCCCACCGAGGTTGACTAACATTGCAATGAGTCCAATGAGGGTACCGATCATCCCAAAGGCCGGAGCAATCTTAGACCAGTCGTCAAACACCTTTACGCCCGCCTCGTGACGGGTTTGAATTTGGTTGAGGTCATTGTACATGATAGACTTGATAATCTCCGGGTCGGTACCGTCAACGACGAGCTGTATTGCTTTACGCATAAACTCGTCTTCTATCTGGTCAACGTTGTCCTCCAGTGCCAACAGCCCCTCACGGCGAGCTCTATCTGAAAAACCTACAAGATCACTTATCAGCTGCTCTTCACGCCAGTCGGTAGACTTGAACGCGTGTGAGAAGTATTTCATGATACCGAGCATTCGGTTCATGGGATTAGCAACAAGCATGGCGCCGAAGGACCCGCCTATAACAATCAGAACCGAGTCGGGACTGATGTATGGGCCGACACCTGCGCCGCCCAGTATGACTCCGATCAGCACCATGCCGAAGCCGGATGCCAATCCGATAATTGTCCCAAGATCCATGTGCGCCTACTCCTCGTTCTTAAACGCGCCAATTACCTTGCGGTAATCGACAATCGAACGAAATAGAGACTCGTAGTCCTCTTTGACTACGAGTCGTTTACCTGAGAGCATGATTAAAGTCGTGTCGGGATTGCACTCGATGTACTCAATTTGATGCGGGTTCACGTAATATGAGGTTCCGCCTAATCGTGTGACCCTAATCATCTACCCTCCATTGTACCGGCTTAACGCTTAAGTGTTAAGACCTCTTGCAGCATCTGATCCGAGGTCTGTATGGTACGCGAGTTGGCCTGAAAGCCACGTTGCGTAACAATCATGTCGGTGAACTCCTCGGCCAGATCCACATTGCTCATTTCCAGCGCGCCTGCTATAACCATACCCTTACCAGCCACTCCCGACTCGCCAATGTCAGCGAGGCCCGAATTGATAGTTGCCTGGTAGTTGTTGTCACCGGCCTTCTCAAGCCCGCCCGGGTTCACAAAAGAAGCTAATGCCGCTTGACCAAGAGCGCGGTTGGTTCCGTTTGAGAATACGCCGGTAATGGTACCACTTTGGTCAATGCGAAAATCTTCAAGATAACCCATTCCGTAGCCATTTTGACTGAACACCTTGGTAGAGCTCCGTGATGCATACTGTGTCATTGAGTCTGTAAAAGAACCAACCTGTCCCAAGTTAAGACTAAAGCTCTGAGTCTGCGGACCTTCCGGCAAGCCGGTTTCCGGATCTACCGGAATGGCACCACCCGGTACTTGAAAGGTAACGTCTACAAAAATCTCATCTTCATTGAGCAAGCCACCTTGTGCATTGGATACCGACTGCAAGGTTCCGGCATTGTCAAATTCAAGACTAAAGGTCTGTCCGTCAGCGCTGTCGACACCACCAACGGCAACCGCCTGTGCCGTAGCCTCATCACCTTCAGGATTAATGCTGACGTTCGCGTTCCAGGTATTCTCTTCATTGTCGGCGCGCGTGAAGTCCACTCGCAGCGTGTGAGTTCCACCGTAGCTATCGTAGACATCGTACTCAACGGACCACGTGCCTTCCTGTACCTGAGCTGCGGTAGCATCTTCCGGTATGAGCGGCGTAGTTTTATTCAAGTTGCTGGCCAGAAAGACCTCGGTGGTTTCTTGTGCCGCATCCTTGGTTCCAATTGGAATAATGAGATCATCGAGCGCGGCAGAGGTATTAATCATGGTTTGGCCGTCAACCTGTTCGGCAAGCCACCCCTGAACGCGCAAGCCGTTAGCGGGGTTTACCAATCGCCCTTCGGCATCAAGCCCAAATGAGCCGTCGCGGCTGTAGAGCTGCTGGTCGCCGTCGCGCAATACGAACATACCATTACCTTGTATCGCCATATCACTTTTTACACCAGTGGTCTGTAAGGACCCTTGGGTATGGATCGTGTCTATGGAGGATGTCATAACTCCCAGACCAACTTGTTGCGGGTTGACACCACCGACCTCTTCGCGCGGACGGGCAGCGCCCTGCATCATCTGGTAAATCATGTCTTGAAAGTTCACACGGTTTCGCTTGAAGCCTGTTGTGTTGACATTCGAAACATTGTTACCAATGACGTCCATACGGGTTTGATGATTCTGTAGGCCGGAAACACCGGAGTATAACGATCGCATCATGGCTTGTGCCTCCTAATTCTTAATTCGTGAAACCTGCTCAACATCGTAATAGCGATCATTGACCAGGATTTGCGGGAACTCGCCGCCGGTTACTTCCTCAACAACTCCATTCACGGAAATATCGTCGGCGGTAATCTCAACCGATCGGCCAAGCATTTGCATTGCCCGGCCTGAGCCAAGTACCGCGGAAAGACTCCGAAAGTCGTTGGACATATTGGTCATCTGCTCCAGCGAGGAAAACTGAGCCATTTGGGCAATGAACTCCTTGTCCTGCATTGGAGCGGTGGGATCCTGATTCTGTAATTGAGTAATCAAGAGCTTGAGAAAGTCATCCCGCCCCATTTCGTTGCTTGATTCACGTTCCGCCGGGAGTGCCTTATTGAATGTATCAACCTGTGAGCCGAGGCGTGCGCGCTCGGCGCTGCTCATCATCCCCTCAAACTGGGCGCCAATATCCATGATCTCTCCTTCCTACGCTATAAGGTCTACTGCATGCTCGGAAAACCCAAACTCACTAACTCCGGGGACTGCAGCCGCTAAGCGATGTATGTCACGTCGCGTTGTGTCTCCATGGTCGTGCTGCTCGGTGTCACTGTTTCCGCCATTTCCAACCGAAACTTCCAGGCCACCGGTTTCCAAGCCAGCATCTTTAAATGCCTGCTGCAATCCGACCAAGTTCTGTTCCAATGCCTGCCGTACTCCGTTATTCTCGACAAGAAAGCGCACGGTTATGAGCCCGTCCTCCATTTGCATGCGAACTCTTACACTGCCGAGATTATCGGGCCGCAAAACAAGTCGCATGTCCCCACTTTCCTTACCACGGACCACCATGTGAGCGTGACGTACAATTTCAGCCCCTGCATCACCTTGGAGACGACGCGAAAGCTGTGATGCAAAATCTGAGCTCATTGTGCCGCTAC